>CAZHIO010000140.1:0-3730 GCA_964532615.1 uncultured Planctomycetia bacterium | reverse complement strand
TACTATTAGACAATCTGCCTATCATTATTCTTTCAGCAATTTCTGTTTATTTGACCTCCGGCGTTTCTTTAATAGGAAAAGTGCTGGCTGGAGTCGGCTTCAGTTTATTTCTTGGAAAAAATTCAAAGGAACAAGCGTTTGCTTCCACGATTAGCGTTGGGGTTGCGCTAACTCCGATGGTCATGATCGCTGCGCTTATTTCAGCGCTTATAGCGCCTGCTATCGACATGAGCGGCACTGCTCTCTCGGGAAAAGAAGAGGTTGCTTTGGGCGGTGGAGCGCTTAGTTGGCTAAAAGGATGGGCTGATAGGGCTAAATTGACCAATATATTTGGTATGGTCAAAAAGAATAAAGTAGATGTGATCATAGCAAGCGACGGAGGTCAAGGGTTATCTGGAGAAGAAGCAAAATTCATTGTTTTGGAGAAGGCGTTGCATCAGAAATTGGGTCAAATGGGAGCAAGTTGGAAGGAGCTTAAAGGGGGCGGGTTCTTCAGGATATTTGGGATTTATGATAATGAAGGAAAGCCGTTAAAGATAGTCAAGATGCAGCGGGATGCTACGACTGCTTGGGAGAATTACGGCGTGCTTTCAGCCTCCGAACAGGCAGATCTCGCCGCTGAAATTGGTGACGACATAGCCTTACGCACAGAGAAACAAGAGATCACGATCAAGGTCGCGAATGGCGGAACCGTTACCTTCTACGTGCTGGTGCAGGAGCCTATCGTGACCTTACCGGAAGCGCTTAAGCAGGGTAAAGATGCCGGGGATATTTACGAGCGCTTCATAATTACTCAGATCGAGTTATGGAGGCGCGGCTATTTTGACGGCGACGCTAAGATGGAAAATTATTGCGACGTTGACGGTAAGATAAAAACTTTCGATTTTGACTATATAGTCAAGCTGGCCTCAGCAGATACCGATCCCGTCGCAAAGCAGAGGATAGTCTATTTCCTGATCTCATTTTTAGCCGACAATATGAATCGCATGAGCGAATCCGCCCGCAAGACGTTTATGTCGCATCTTGAAAAATACGGATTCATAGGAATAGATGGTGTATTTGTCACGATAGAAAGCTTAAGTGCTTTTATAAAAGAACTTCAGAGCTATGAGGAAACGACCAGAAGGACATCGGCCATTTTTGCTGAGGTCGAGAAAAAAAGTGATATCGTCACAAGACTCCTTGCATACGTAAAAAGATCTGCCGCCGAAGCTGAGTTCAAGGCAGCGATAGAAGCGTTTCAGAATGAGATAAATAATGTCGGAAGGCTTGCGGAAATTGTGCAGGCTAACAGGAAGGCAGGGACGCTTGACCTCGAGACGTTTGAGGAATACAAACAGGCTGTCACAGAAGCGAATATAGCCAGAAGAAGAGCGATAGCAGCGGCTTCCCCGTTGGGAAGGGGCTACATGATTACAGGTCCAGGCAATCTTGACAGCAAATATGAAAGTGCCAATGTCGTTCCGAATCAAGACTGGCAGGTTTTGGAAATATCTGCCCTGCCTGTAAGCATAGCCAATATGGTCGGAAAGATTGAAACGGCAAGCTCCGAGCAAGAGTTGGCGAGGGTCAGAGAGTATTTGAGGGAAAAGTATGAACGCGCTGAAATACTTCTTAGGCAAGGCAATGCTATATGGAGAGGGATCGGAATAGACTCCGGATACCATGAAAGGCTTGCCGATTCCCTGCAACATGCAAAAAGCCTTATCGCGAAGATTGATGCGAAAATAGCACTTCTGCGAGCAGGTCCTGTTGCGCCGGTAGCACCAGCTGTCGCCGCGCCTGTAGCTCCGGCTATCGAGAAAACCGCTGAACAGATCACGGCCGAACAAGAAGCGAAAACTAAAGCTCAGTTGGACGAGGCTTTAAATGAGTTAAAAACTAAGGAGGAGAGCGGCGCACAGTTAAGTTATGAAGATAGCCATGATGTCGTTCAGAGAATATTTAATTTCGCTAATGGTAACATTGATATATTAAAGAGCGTCATAGAAAAACTTTCTTATAGCGGCAATTATCATCTCTTCATTGTGATGTTAGAGTCCACGAAAACAACTTCCGGGCAGATTGAAGCTTTACAAAAGCATTTAGAGGACAATGTAAATAAGCGCATGAACCTCCTTGACAGTATGGCCGGAGCAGAATGGATTAATCTCATTAGACAGAAGCTACTAAATGGACGCGAAGTGGGCAAAATACGTCAATACGCGAAAGAAGCCATTGAGGATAAGAATGATAGCGTATATAACCGCGCTGATGCGCTGGCTAGACTTTGCTTGCTTTATAACGATATGCTACGTTTCGATCGCGCGCTGGAAGTATTGTCAGGCAACTCTGGTACTTTTTACCATGTGTCAGGCATTGAGCTTTCGGATATACAGGAAGGCATGATACTTTACCCCGGCGTTAACAACGCATTCGGTGAAGGAGTATATGCTTCACAGGTCCCTCTTTTGTTTTATAGCGGCGGTGAAGGCCTAAGATTGCCGGTAGGAGCCATAGTTGTATTTAAATTTCAGCTCGATAGTAACGCGAAAAAGAATCTTTCATCAAATCCCGAACACGTGTATTTTAACGCAAATACTAATGGTCGCGCCATACGTTTAAAAAAATTGACTGTGCGAGAAGCGGCTGAAGAGGAACTAAAAGAAGCCGGTGCATTGGGTGCCGAAGATGCAGTGGCGACCGGTAAGAAGATATATATATGTGAGGCGACTGAAGTCGAATTTATAGAAGATTATAAAGAGAACGATGAATACAAGCGGTTTATGGCTGAGAACGAAATCATAGATCGGCTTAATAAAGTTGATGTAAAAAAGAGCCCCACGGAATATCAACAGCTACTGAAGGACATAGATTCTTTAGGGATGCGCGAATCACCGAGACTGCAGAAGCTTTTAAATAAACTTGCTGCGGATGCGGAAGCTGAAGCGAAGGCTGCGAAGGCCGTTTTACCAAAAGTACGCCCGACGGATATTGAGCTGAGAGAATTTGTAGAGAGAAACGGTTCGAGCGCCCTGCAGCTGGCTCTTGTATTGAGAGGTGACAAGCCATCGTTTTTAACGAGCTCATCCGAGGAAGAAGCGCTTGTGGCTGCGGCCCTTAGCGTAGAAGGTGTCGGAAAAAATATACAGACACTGAGGTTAGCGGACGGGGCTCTGGTCGTATATGATGCCGATCAGGTAGACGAGATTATCAACATAAAAGATAAAGCATTTCACGATATTCTGATAAAGGGGATTGTTACGGAAATGTCGGCTGAAGAAAGACGGAAAAAGATCATCGAGGCCGCATTTGCAGCAGATTCGCTTGAGGTGGATGCATCGCGGAGAGAGCGGCCGAATGCCGGGTCGTTGCTGGGCTATGGCGCTCAGCATTTACAGCACGAAGCTCCTTTTGGAGTGCAGATATTTGATAATAACGGCAATAACATACTTGGTTTTGCGGCGAAAGATGATGTGGCTGAGGAGCGCGGAGAAACATATAGCCGCGCTGTTCAGGCAATAACCGGCAACGCCCATTTTTATGTGGTGCAAAGATACGATCCATCCGTAGCCGCGATTGCCCAGGCGATCCCGGGTGATAGAGCGCGCGGCGTGAGAGTTGTGCTCGGCTCGAAAAAAACTTTCGAAAATATGAGGAAAATGGGGATGGCACGTTGGGAAGATGGCGTTGCCTGGGCCACGCCGGAGTTATTAGTCGTAGAAGCGGACAATGATTGGAAGCCCGTAGA
>CAZHIO010000139.1:0-3757 GCA_964532615.1 uncultured Planctomycetia bacterium | reverse complement strand
CTACAATCTTGCCAACCTAGTCGACCACTGAATACTTGATCGAATCTTTGCCCTTCCTCTTCACAGAGTACATAGACGCGTCCGCTTTCTTGATCATCTCATTTACATCATAAGCCAGCTTGTTATAGGTAACAACGCCAATACTGAAAGATATCAGCTTTGTGTATTTTCGCACTGCTTTAGTAAGGCGGCCTTTAACTTTTTCAACGGCCGCTGCTGCTTTTTCCTGGCTGGTTTCCGGGAAAAGAATAACAAACTCGTCTCCGCCGACTCGCGCTAAGATATCATATCCTCTTATACTCTGCTTAATAGTTCTTGCCACTAAACACAAAAGATCGTCTCCCTCGCTGTGTCCGAACTTATCATTAACCCGTTTAAAATTGTCTACATCAATGTATGCTATAGTGACGGGACGGTTAAATCTGACCGCCCTGCCCACTTCAACCGCTACCAGCTCATTAAAATACCTTGCATTAAAAGCCCCTGTCAATGAATCGGTTCTGGATAGTATTTTCCCGGCTTCTAATTCTTTTTTAAAGCTGCCCGCAAAATAAGCTACACATATAAATACCCCCAATCTCATCATTGCATTCCATGCCGGAATAAGGAAATTGGAATAAAGATGTCCAGAATATACATCTGCGAAATACCATACCACAGCGCAGAAGATAGCTATCAGTACTGCAGAAGATCGTGATAAAAACCAGGTTGCGATCAAGACAGGAATGAAATAAAATATTGAAAATGATATCTCATATCCGGTAATAAAATCCGTAACTCCTAAGATCGCGATAAGGAGATACGTTGAGATTGAAATTACCAGCTTATTAATATTCATACAAAACATTTTACCATTTCGTCATGATCAAAAACTACCGTTTTCCAGCTTCAATCCGCCTTACTGACCTGCCCTCAAAAGTTGTACCGCTATTAATAAAAAGTGGTGCTATTATCTATTTATCATGCCTAGCAATCAATGATGCTCGCCAGTATGCCACCAAAGCAATTCCTTTCTCATGGTTTTTGATTCTTTGTTAGTAGCATTCTCCCGCGTCTCAGCATCTTCAAATTCTACGGTTTTTTTGAGACTATCTTTATCACTGGCGCGCTTATACTCCGCGCTACTAGGACAGTCCTTGTTTATGGGTGCCTTCGCGCACGACCCCAGCATGGCACACATCGCCAGCACCGTCATCATTACCAGTAATTTTTTCATGATACCGTCCCTTCTTGATCATACTGACGATTTTCGGATTCATTACGTCTGCCACCAAAGAAACCCCTTCTTCTTTTCTTTCCCCTTTTCGCTACTCTTCTTTTCAGATGATTTTTCTTTTATCTTCTTATCAGTTTTTATTGTCCTATCTTTGGTCTCTACGGTCCTCTTAAACTTCGCTTTTTCATTGGCTCGCTCATATGCCTTGGCATTAGGCACATTCTTCTTCGGCGCTACCTCTGCATATACTGAACTGAAAGAAAATAGCGCCATCGCCATAGCCAGCCCTAATACAGCTTTCATCTTTTTCATGGTTCCTCCTTTAACTATTTTTTCCTCTTCTGTTTTTCCTCACTAACTTTGACAGACTTCAAAAGGTTCTTTGAGCTATTGCCAGTTTTGACCGTATCGTATACCACGCTCACATAATCACCTTTTTTGAGCTCCGTAAACTTAATTGACTTACCTGCCTTATTGGTGAGTGATGTTTTTTCATCAGCGCTCAGAACTTGAAACCCTTCACCATCGGTTTTAATGACAATTGTCATAAATTTAGTGTTAAACTGATCGATTTTACCGGCCGCTTCCGCCGCTTCACATCGAGTGTTAAAACTAATGATCATTAAAATCACTATTGCTACACATGCAAAACACGCTTTACGCACATTACACCTCCTTTTCTTTTAATTATAATCTGTAAGTCTGGATCTCGTTTTCGCGCCAACAACACCATCCGGCTTTAATCCATATTCTCTCTGGAATTCCTTTATAGCCTCCTTTGTCTTCGGCCCCATCTTGCCATCAACGACCCCGCCATAGAATCCTTTCTTCTTCAGAGCGTTCTGTATCTGCCTAATCGTCATCTTCGATGAAGGCTCATCGTAGTCATTTGTCGCTTGATAGCTTTGACCGATTGTGTCCATCGGCCTATCTTCGCGCTCCATAAGTTGGCGCTCGAGCTTAGCGATGTCCTGATCTTTTAATCCCACTTCTGATTGTAATTGATCTACACGGCCCTGCAGCTCCTTTATCTTCAATTCGTTCGCCTTCCGAGAAGGCGCGGTCGCACAGCCTGATAACATCATGACTGCTAGTAATGCGACTATTACGGAAGCATATCTCATACCAATCCCTTTCATATTAATTTAGGTATTTTTGTAAAGCTGCCCATGTCTTCTTGCCTGCCACGCCATCCACGGTAAGGCCTTTCGCTTTCTGAAACCGTTTTATAGCCTTCCTCGTCTCCGTATCAAACTTTCCGCTTATACCTTTTTTGTAAAAACCTGCTCGCTTCAAAGCTGCCTGGACTTGACTGGGCCTGTTTTTTGCCTTTAGCCTATCCCCCACACACTTATCCTGAGCTTGCGCTATGCTTGGTTTGCTTTCATTAACAATGTTGCTTTCTTCCAGCACTACCTGACGCTGCGCTTCTTGCACTGCAGCCAATATCTTTTTTTCATACGCTAGCTTAGATGCTTCCTGATCTTTTTTTGTTTCAAGATACTTCTCGTAAGATCTGCCACCCACTCCACGATGAGCCTTTGTCCCTGTTAGAGAATTAATAACTATAAGAATTGCCAGGGAGCTTACTATTACAATTATTACTCTTTTTGACATACAACGCCCGTACCTCTATGCCCCACAGGTAAGACCGGAATGTTTATCGTTTTAGTCAGCGGGCTATCTACTCTCCGGAACACTGAAGAGTTAACATAGTTTATAATATCTTCGGAGATATCATCATACGAGAAGAGAACAATTCCGTCAGGTGAAAGACTGTTTATGGCTTCATACTGCTCTAATGCAATAGGAAGATCGTCTTTCATCATATAGAGCCCCATCCCGATGTAGACCTTGCCCTTGCCTCTCAGAGAAAGCGCCTGCCGCGCTGTTTGCTGAACAAGCCTCGTGTCACGACTGTAATCCATTATCACCACATAATCCACAATCCCTTTTTCCAGCCATAGTGGCCAATCTTGATAAGCAACGTTATATGCCCTATCAGCACTTGGGATAACAGCACATGATACCAGCAGATCTTTTGAGATATTCTTAACCTGTCTTGAAAGCGTCTCTACAAGAGCAGTGACCTGATCTCTCTTCCAATTGTCCCATAGCAAACACTGGTCATTCTTATCTTTATCAAAGCTCAAAGGATCCAGCCTCGTCTCTTCTTTAAAACGCGCAACGCTCTTCTCGCCATACCCATAAGTCAAGCCATGCGTATTGAATCTCGAGCCGGGGACAAACGGGACCGGATGCGGATACCGGACGTAGTCAAAATGAATCCCGCTTAATAGCGGATAACGTTCCGCTATTTCCCGGACAACCGAAAGGAGGGTCTGTGTTACCCGGGGGTCCCCCGGCTCGAGAAATATCTGATCATCGCGTAAATAATATTTATCCGATTCGTTAATGCTCTCATCGCGTATCGATACTCGTAAATGCTGATCACGGGTAAGGATAGAATCACCATACTTCTTAATAATGTCTGCTTTTTTGTTTTGTGCCAGGCTTAATACATTAATCCAGGCAAAGACC
>CAZHIO010000138.1:0-3799 GCA_964532615.1 uncultured Planctomycetia bacterium | reverse complement strand
TCCTGGATTCCCGATTCGGCGAGCAGCCACGAGATGGGCATACCCGATCCGATACCCTTGCCGATGCTGACAAGGTTGGGGCGGAGGTTTTCCCATTCGAGCGCGAGAAACTTTCCGGTTCTGCCGAACGATGACTGTACCTCGTCGAGAATGAAGAGAATGTCGTGTTCGCGCGCCCACTGCTCCAGTGATTTCAGGAAACCGTCCGGGGGAAAGATAAAGCCTGCGGCACCCTGGTACGGCTCGATGATCAGCGCGGCAATCGACCCGGTAGACTGGGCATGAATCGCGGTGTCCATAAACTCGAGACACTGGCCGGCGACATCACGCTCGCTCGAACCGAAGGGATTACGGTACGGATCGGGGTACGGCACGTTGATGACGCCGGGAATGAGCGGCCCGAAGTTTTTCTTGGTGGCGGTCTTGCCGGCGAGACTCATGGTACCCATCGTTCTGCCGTGAAAGGCATCCTTAAAACCTACAATATAAACCCGCTCTCTATTTTGAGGAATATTTCCATATTCCATACTATTCAACACCTTTGCTTTTACATGATAGCCTAAATTCTTCAGTATCTCTTCAATTGTTTTAAAGGTATTTCCCTTGTCGTGGCTCTTTATATTTTTTACGTTTTCAAGCAAAAAACCTTCCGGTTTTCGCGCATCAAGAATTCTTACAATATCAAAAAATAGATTTCCTCTATTTTTCTTATCATTAAATCCCTGCCTATATCCCGCGATAGAAAAAGGCTGGCAAGGAAAACCTCCCAAAAGAAAATCAAACGCAGGCAAATCATCAATGCCAATCTTTCTGATATCTTCTATTACTAACTTTGAATCTTTAAAATTAAGATCGTAAGTTTCTTTGCACTTGGGCTCAAAATCATTAGCAAAAACTGTTTTAAAGCCGGCATTCTCAAAGCCTATCCGTACTCCCCCGACGCCAGCAAACAGATCAATTGTTTTAAAGCCGTGTTTAGCTTTTTTTGAAACAGTTTTCTCAGGTTTATTATTCCTCCGGATTCGGAAGCGGCAAGTTCCAGAAAACGCGCGAAATGCCCGAGATTCCGTACGACGGCCTCGGACCGGATCTCTTCTTCAAGATAAGTCGTTACATAGGACTCCAGATCGGTTTCTCTGTCAGGCATGTCTCCAACAGCAAGAATACCGGGCAAGGAACCGTAAATAAGCCTTTCTCCCAGATCTTTCGCAGGAAACTCCTTTAAGCTGAACGGATCCATCCGAAATACAACAACTCGCCCCGGAAGGAGGTTGACTTGGGCGCCCCTGCGAAGTTTGCGGGCACTTGAACCTGTGAGTATAAAATTGGCCTTGCCCTGATCTATGATCCCCTGAACAACATCGAGAATAATAGGCACTTTCTGGACTTCATCCAGAACAACGAGCGGACGGATGCCTTTTTTCGCGGCAACCAAAGCCTCTACCTCGCCCTTTAGCAGATGAGGAGATTTTTCGTACCTTTGTCTTACGTCCGGCTCAATAAAAGAAATTAGCATATCATGATCAAACCGGCCGATCAATGTCGTCTTGCCGGTTTGACGGGCTCCAAGCAAGAGGATGCTCTTGTTCCGCTCCAGCGCATGCCTCACCCTGTCTTCAATGAGTCTTTTAACGTATTTCATGATTTACATTATCGCCGAATTTGGATTACATGTCAACATAAATCTGAGCCCCATTCCAGCCTCAATAGCTGGCACTATATGATCTTAACGACAATTACAGTGATATCGTCATGTTGGGTGGATTTTGGTTCGAAATGCCTTACATCCTTCTCGATCGCCGCAAGGATACTCTCTGCCGGCAGATGCGCGTTTTTCTCTACTACAGCGGACAGTCTCTCTTTTTCGTACATCTCGCGCCTAAAGTTCATCGCCTCAGTAATACCGTCCGTATAGAAAACGAAGACATCCCATTTTTTAAAACCGGCGGAGCCCTCCGAATACTCTCCATCAATAAGGCCGAGCGGTGTGCCGTTGCTAACATCATGAAATTCCGGGGCCTTTCCACTGCTTATATGCAGAAGCGGCAAGTGGCCGCCATTGGCAAAATTTACCGATCCGGCTTTTAAGTCGAATATGGCATAGAACATTGTGACGAATAGATTAGAGGCGGACTCCTTAACCAGATTTGCGTTCAATAGCGAAAGGACTTCGCGCGGGCCGGTCTCTGCGGTATTGAAACATCTAAATTTACCTAACGTCATCGCCATGAACAGGCTTGCCGGTATGCCTTTGCCGGATACGTCGCCTATCATTATGCCGATCTTATCTTTACCAAATTCTATAAACTCGTACATATCACCGCCGACCTGACGCGCCGCGAACATCGCGGCGCTTATCTCTGCCCCGATCACATCAGGAATGGCTTTAGGCAATAAGCTCTCCTGAATAGTCCTGGCAGTATCAAGCTCATGCTCCTGGCGTAACCTCATCTTCCATTCGGACATGTACTTGTAGAGTGTGAGCCATAAATATACCATTATAACCGTAAATATCGGGCATACCGTATCCAGCCATATGCCGTATATGTTGAACATTAGTATTGCCGTTATGGTGAATATGGATGCAAGGAGCGCGGTGCTTATGAGGCCCTTCACAGGCTTGATCATGAGCGCGATGAGAGCTGTTAAAGACATTAATAATATCAAAATGACTGTATTTATCCACCTATGTGCGCGAGCTATAAAATTTTTATTAACTATCGAATTAAAGACCTCCGCATGTATGCCTACGCCGGGATATATAGGCTCAAACGGAGTGGAATGTATATCCATGCCTATCGTGGTCAATCCTACAATACAGATCTTGTCCTTAAAACAATTCGGGTCTAATACCGGCTTCGTTCCCGTAGCTGACGCCAGATAAGACTGGAGGACATCCACATATGAATAATGTTTAAATACTTTTCCCCACTTACCGGAATAATTTATTATCATTTCGGATCGTTCATCAAGCGGGATAGTCACGGCTTTACCGCAACTTATATTATTTCCGGGCAGGAACTTAATATCATTTCTGTCTATGCCGAGATAATCACATGCCACCAAGAGCGACATGTTAGGATATAATTTATCGTTGTATTTGACATACAGCGGAAGACGGCGGAATTTGCCGTCGGAGTCAGGCACCACGTTTATATGGCCTGTACCCTTCGCTTTGGAAGCCAGGCCGGAGAGGCACTCGCTTGCGAATCCTTTAGCCGATACGATGTCGGACTTATCTGCATTATTGATATCTAACGCAAGCGGAAGATACGTCCTGCCGGATTCGGATATAGCTTGTTCTAATTCCGCGTCATTTTCTTGCGGGGCGCTGAATAGAACGTCAAAGACAATAGCTTTGGCGCCGGACTCGGAAAGCGCGTTTATTAATAAAGCGTGATAACTCCTATCGAAAGGAAATCTTCCCAACTTGGCTACGCTATCGTCGCCGATTTCTATGATCACGACCTTGTCCGCGGGAGCAGTTTTGACGGGACGCAGGACAAACCTGAAGTCGAGCGTGCTCAGTTCGAAATTATCAAACACCCGGAAATATGATACGGCGATGACAAACAGGACAAATAAGCACGGGATAATAAGTCTAAATGTCTTCTTATAAATACTAAGATCCATTTATTTGCGCACCATATTGCCTTTGAACTTCTGCTTTATTATCAGCGGGAAGAATGCCATATCATCGACCAAGTATCGCTTCCAGAGCTTCCTCGGCTCCATCATAAGCCGCCAAAACCATTCCAAGCCGGCCCTCTGCATCCATATCGGAGCGCGCTTGACTATA
>CAZHIO010000137.1:0-3801 GCA_964532615.1 uncultured Planctomycetia bacterium | reverse complement strand
AATATACATCATAACTTGCCTGAGCCTTGCGGTAATGACGAGCCACAGGGGCAGGTCGCTTGTGACCAGCCGCTCCGTAATGCCGGTGGCAACTCAAGGAAAAGCTCCTACGGGAGCAGTTCCGTTCAAAAACGAGCCCGTAGATTATTAGAGGGAAGGTTTAAGATGAAGATCAAGATACCGCTAATACTATTAGCGGTATCTTTTTTGTTTCCCGCCGTTACATTCTCCGCGGATAATACAGACGCCTCTTACGGTGACGCTATAGTGGTCAGCTCTATAGCCGACGCCTGCACGCTCGTTCCCATACTCGCATCGGACGCCGCTTCAAGCGACATATGCGGAATGGTATTCAGCGGCTTGGTTAAATATGATAAAGATATTAATATAATCGGAGACCTCGCCGAAAGATGGGAGATACTTGACGACGGGCTCGTTATAGTATTCCATTTAAAGAAGGGAGTATTGTGGCATGACGGAGTCCCTTTTACTTCCAAAGACGTAGAGTTTACCTACAGGAAATTAATGGATCCTGCCGTGAAGACGCCCTACAGCGGGGACTTTGAGAGGGTCTCCAAATTAGAGACGCCGGATGATTATACAGTCAGGGTGAGCTACAAAGAACCATTCGCGCCGGCCCTGTCAAGCTGGGGTATGTGGATAATGCCGGAGCATATCTTTAAGAATGAAGATCTTAATAATACCAGGTTCAGCCGTCATCCTATAGGCACCGGGCCCTATAAATTCAAGGCCTGGAATACCGGCGAGAAGATAGAGCTGGTGTCAAATCACGACTATTTCGAAGGCAGGCCGTATATAGACAGATATATTTATAGAATAATACCTGACGACGCTACGATTTTTCTGGAATTACAGACCCTCGGGGTAGATCTCGCGAACCTTTCGCCGCTTCAGTTTTCAAGGCAGACCGATAACGACTTTTTCAAAAAGCATTATACGAAATTCAATTACCCCGGCTTCGGATTTACTTATATGGCGTATAATATCTCGGATCCCAAATTCAATGACATCCGGGTAAGGCAGGCGATAAATTATGCTGTTAATAAGCAGGAGATAGTCGACACCATATTTTTTGGCCTCGGACGCGTTACCACCGGCCCGTATATGATGGACTCCTGGGCTTACAACAAGGACGTGAAGCCGGTGCCTTATAACGTCGCCAGGGCGAAAGCCCTTTTGGGCGATGCCGGATGGGGAGACAGAGACCGTAACGGATGGCTCGATAAAGACGGTAAAGAGTTCGAGTTTACCCTTATAGTTAATCAGGGGAACGCCGAAAGATTAAGGACGGCTGAGATGATCCAGAGCTACCTGAAGGATGTGGGGATAAGGGTGAAGATAAGAACGCTCGAATGGAGCGCCCTGATAAATGAATTTATAAATAAGAGGAGATTTGAGGCGGTCCTGATGGGTTGGTTCCTGTCGCGCGATCCGGATAATTACGATATATGGCACTCTTCAAAGACGCGCGAAGGCGAGTTAATTTTATCGGGTACAGTAATCCCGAAGTCGACAGGCTTCTGGTGGAAGGCAGGCGCACTTTCGATCAGGATAAGCGCAAGACTGCGTATAACAGGATCCACGAGATACTTTACGAAGAGCAGCCGTATCTTTTTCTGTACTCCGGAGATGTGCTTCCGATAGCGAACAGACGTTTTAAGAATATAGAAGTCTCGCCGATTGGCATAGGATATAATTTTACCAAGTGGTACGTTCCGAAGGCCGAGCAGAAGTATAAACAGAGATAATTTTTTCTTAGGCATAAACATGGGAAGCATATGCTGAATTACATTGTCAAAAGATTATTGGCCTTGATCCCGGTTTTTCTGGGGATAACATTGATATCTTTCTTCGTCATTCATCTCTCTCCCGGCAAGCCCACAGATATGCAGACCAGCATGAATCCGAAGGTCTCTTATGAAGCCAGAGCGCGGCTGGAAAAGCTATATGGTCTCGACAGGCCGGTATATATACAATATTTGAGCTGGCTGAGGAGGTTCGCGACGTTCGATTTCGGAAAGTCGTATGTAGATGACAGACCGGTTTCAGAGAAGATCGCCGAGCGCATACCCGTGACTCTCCTGATAAACGTTCTTTCACTCGCCATGATATTGGCGATAGGTATACCTATAGGGATATTATCGGCGCTCCGCCGCGGTACGCTCCCGGACAGGCTTACCACGATATTGGTCTTTATAGGTTTCTCCACGCCTGAATTCTGGGTCGCGTTGTTGCTGATGAGCCTTTTCGGTATAAGTCTCGGCATCCTGCCCATATCCGGATTAAAATCGCTCGATTTCGAATATTTAAGCATCGCAGGTAAAGTGCTCGATATCGCGAAGCACCTGATATTGCCGGTATGCATATCCGCTTTCGGATCTCTTGCCGGGATATCGCGGTATATGAGGAGTTCCATGATAGGTATTATTCATCAGGATTATATAAGCGCCGCAAGAGCCAAAGGCCTGGATGAGAAATCGGTTATTTATAAGCACGCTTTGAAGAACGCGATGCTTCCGATCATCACTGTCCTCGGGCTTTCAGTGCCGGGGCTCATAGGAGGAAGCGTGATATTCGAATCCATATTCGCGATACCCGGCATGGGGAGGCTGTTCTACACATCGGTCATGTCCCGCGATTATCCTACGATCATGGGTGTGCTTGCTATAGGAGCCATGCTTACTTTGATAGGGAATCTTATAGCGGATATCGCTTATTATTACGCCGACCCAAGGATAAGTTTTACGCCTATCGAGAGGGGCTCCTGATAATGTTGAAAGAATTTTCGCGTAATAAGATGGCTCTGGCGGGATCAATATTTATACTCGCCATACTTCTTTTCGCGGCCTTTGCGCCTTTTATCTCTCCGTATGACCCTACTCATATAGACGCTAAAAATATTCTCGCTTCACCGTCTTACGATCACATATTCGGGACCGATACTTTAGGCCGCGACATATTCTCGCGCATAGTCTACGGATCGCGCATTTCGCTCTCCATAGGCTTTATAGCCGTAGGAATTGCGATAATCATAGGGGTCTTCTTCGGCGCCATAGCCGGATATTACGGCGGCCGTGTCGATTCGATCCTTATGAGATTTGTGGATATCATGCTCTGCTTCCCGACATTCTTTCTTATACTCGCCGTAATCGCGGTATTGGAACCTTCCATATTCAATATAATGGTAGTGATCGGCGCGACCGGCTGGATGGGCGTTGCCCGTTTAGTCAGGGCTGAAGTGCTGACGCTGAAAGAGCGCGATTACATCATATGCGCCCGCGTGATGGGCGCAAGCGATGCATGGATAATATTCAGGCATCTGATACCTAACGCCATAGCGCCTGTTATGGTAAGCGCGACATTGGGCATAGGGGGAGCGATACTTGTCGAGTCGGCGCTCAGTTTTTTGGGCATAGGCGTGCAGCCGCCCACGCCCAGCTGGGGCAATATACTGATGGACGGTAAATCTACGCTGGGTGCGGCGTGGTGGCTTACTATATTTCCCGGCATATTTATAACGCTGACAGTGCTCGCTTACAATCTTTTAGGCGAAGCCTTAAGGGATATGTTTGAACCGAGACTTAAGGGAGAATCCGATGAATGATAAGATCCTCGAAGTAAAAGATCTGAGAACATATTTTCATACATTCTCCCGGGACGTAAGAGCGGTAGACGGCGTAAGTTTTGATATATTTAAAGGTGAGGTGTTGGGGCTTGTAGGAGAGTCCGGCTCCGGCAAGACACTGACGGTGGATGCGGCGGGGCACACGCTGACCCTTT
>CAZHIO010000136.1:0-3802 GCA_964532615.1 uncultured Planctomycetia bacterium | reverse complement strand
TTACCGGCCGCTACTATCGGTTTAGATTTTGCCGATCTCGCTATGGAATCGGCGAATTCGGCGTCTTCGCCGGCTCCGGTAAGGACCGCGCGCACATTATACGCCCCGGCCAGGCGGTCGCACAACTCAGCTATGTGGCCCGCCGGCCAATTCTTACTCACCCACCGCTTGGACGCTCTTATATTGATACCGACGAGGGTATGGGCCGGGCTCACCCAGTTCTCTTCCAGGAATTTCTTCGCGAGCGCCTCGTCGCGCTTCGAAGGCCAAAGCGCTAATTTCTTATCCGTAGCCTTGACTCCGGCCATTCTCAGGGTCCTGAACTGATGCTCGATAGGATCGAGGTACGGCGCGTCATCTCTGATCCTTCTGTTCAATAAGAACGACATCTTACCGTTGTCATATCCATACCTTAAAGGCGCGAGGCTCAGGAAAGCCAATATATGGCTCTTGCGATTATTCTGAAGATCTATCACTATCTCAAAGTTCTCCTTCCGGATCTCTCTGCCCAGCCTCCATAAACCTTTTAGGCCCTTATGTTTCTCTTTAAGATCGCATATTATGCGGTCATCTATGTACGGACATCCGTCGAGAACCTCCCTGGAAGCCAGGCCTGTCAGGACCTTGATCTTCGCGTCCGGATACCTGGCGCGTATCGCGCGCAGAGACGGAACGCTTAATATGACATCTCCTATAGCGCTTATCTTTATAATAAGTATATTCTGCCGTCTCAAAGCTTCTTCATATACGGCTAAAGTTCTCTCCATCATAGTATCCGAGCTGAATTTTTCTTCGACGCTCTTTCTGGCTTCCGCGCTCATACGGCCGGCCGCCTCCTTATCCCTGTATATCTTCAATATCTTATCCGCCATATCGCGCGGATTCTGTCTCTCGCACAATAGTCCGGTCTTCCCGTCATCTATTATATCGACTACGCCTCCGACTTTCGTAGACACTACCGGAAGGCCTATCGCCTGCGCTTCGATTATTACGCGCCCGAACGCCTCCGGAGTTATGGTAGCTGAAACCAGAAGATCCATTTCATTCATCACCGCCGGAACATCCTGCAGCGCGCCGCGAAACTCCACTATCTTCGATAACCCGGATTGTTTAACTAATAGTTCGACATCTTCCCTGTACTTACTTTTAGGCGCGTCGCCTGCTATGATCACCTTAAGGCCTTGTATATGTCCCTTTACAAGCGCTATGCTCTTTATGAAATCGGAGTGACCTTTAAGCGGAGTTATGCGCGATACCATGCCTATCACAAATTCTTTATCGCTCGAAGTCTTCGCTTTCCTCAGACGAAAGCGGTTCAGGTCGACTCCGCGGGGTATGAGCTTTATCCTGTCGTGAGGGACATTAAAAGCGCCGGCCATATGCTTGGCCATAACATTGGAAGCCACTATCACCGCCTTGCCCCATCCCATAGACTCGCTCAACAGATGTTTCTTATAGTATCCGTGCGCCGTGGTTATCAATACCCGGCCGGTCTTCCTGCAAGCAAAAAAAGCTATTAACGCCGGCACCCTTGAACGCGCGTGAACTATATCTATATCTTCTCTGCGAATAATATCCGCCAGCTCACCGGTCATCTTTATTATATTTGATAACGACTTTTTACCTACGGGGAGCGTGTAGTGGCGCGAGGCTATAGACTCCAGCTCTTTTACAAGGCGTCCGCCTCCGGAAACGACTATCGCCTTATGGCCGTGTTTGACGAGATATCTGGCAAGATCGACCGTCCCGGTCTCCACCCCGCCTATATCCAATGCCGGTAATATCTGTAATATATTCATATTTCTGCTTTCACAGTAATGATATTTCCATAATGGCGGCGTCTGCTTTTATGCGGCGCCTTTCGCTTGTCCAGACGGGCGCAAAAGCAAACGCCTCCTGAGTTTATCATGCCTATATCAATCTCTTGACCGCTTCGAGCGTCCTCTCGCGGTCGTCGACGCTCTTAATGGCCCTCACGCCTCTCCAGACTTTGTCGAGCCTCGTTCCGAGGTCGGCGGGATGGGCGCAGTTAATATAACCTTCCTTTTCCAGTGAATCGAGCACGCGCTCGTACTTAGTTATATCTTTATTCTTCTTTTCCAGATCGAAGACTACGACCTTCTTGCCGGAGTGTATGGCCTCCGATACCATAGAGACCGACTCTCCCGACACCGCCACTATATCGCAGATATCGAGTATACCGGCGACGGCGCCCTCCATATTCTTCTCGTTAGCGATCACCAAAAGCTTGCAAAATCTGTATTTACTCATCCGCTCTTTTATCAGAGCTTCAACATCTTTCGGCGTTCTGCGCGATGTCGTAAGCAAAAGATCCGCGTCATAGGACTTGCAGAATTCCACGAGCCCCGAGATAGCTTTATTGGCCATATCTTTGGTCATAGCGAATTCGGGGTTGCCTCCCCCTATCATGGCGCCGAGCACGATATTCTTTTCGATATTCACGAGGCCCTTTAACTTCTCGCCGCAGGAGAGCATGCTGTCCCGGTCTATCAGATTGGGCGCGAGGGTTGTCGTAACGACATTTTTTCTTGAAGGCGGCCGATCATGTTTGGGTATTATGGCCAGAGAAAACTGCCTGAGCCCTATCATTCCGGGCTTCATTATGATAACGTTCTTCGCATTATTCTCTTTAGCCATAAATACGTTAACCGGAGCCGTAACGGAACCGCACGAGACTACATATTCCGAATAAGTCTTCATGAGATTATCGTACGAATCTTTTTCCAGGCACGCTTTCATCGATCTCATCAGGCCATGGCATCTCCAGGTGGCGAATTTTGCGGCAACCGTCAGCATCATCTTATGAGTCGGGCTCTTATATTTCACTTCCACTACGGTTATCTTCGTATCGCTCTCTTTAAATCCCTGCGCGACTCTCGCCTTCTGCATCTGGCGGGCGATCGCCAGCGATTGATTGAGATGTCCCGCCTTGCCGTCACTTATGACCATAACCGTCCTGACCGGAGTGGACTTCCATCTCTTATGAAGCCAGAGCCATTGATCCGGATATTCTCTGACGTACTTTTCGAGAAGGCTCATGTATCTCTGGAGATTCTCTTTTACCGAATCACCTGACTGAGAATTCCTGAAGTCTATATAATCTTCGAGATGGAGTTTATGGTATGGCCCTTTAGTGCGCACAATGAACGTGGGAAGTATAAGAGAGTCCGTGCGCTTCGCGATCTCCATAGTGCCGGAATGAGACGAAGTCGGCCTGCCGAAAAAATCGACCAGAATGCCGTTCTTGCCGGCATCCTGATCGGCAAGTATACCGACGATGTTCTTCTCTCTGAGCGCTCTTATGAGGTTCTTTATATCCATGCCTTTTCTTATGACTTTGCATCCGTTCGATTCTCTCAGGCGGTTCAGCAGTTCATTCAGGCGCTTCATCTTCTGCTCCCGCACAAGGACAGTGATGGGGAAACCGACGGCGGCGCTTACAAGGCTCGACAGCTCCCAGTCACCGAAGTGCGACGCGAGAAGCACCGTGCCTCTGCCCGATCGGGCGGCGTTCTCTATGCGCTCCATATTAACGACTTCTATATATTTATCGGCGTATCTTCGGTTCACTTTAGTGAGATTCAATACCTCCATGAACGTCTGGACCATATTCTGATATACGCGTTTCGTGATCGCGCGCAGTTCCCGCGGAGATTTTTCCTTAGCGAATGCGGCCTTTAAATTCGCGTATGCTATTAATCGGCGTTTTTTGTTAACCCAGAACGCGACTATCCCGAACCTCCGGCCAAGCCATAAAGCAAAACTAACCGGTAAAACGCTG
>CAZHIO010000135.1:0-3821 GCA_964532615.1 uncultured Planctomycetia bacterium | reverse complement strand
GAGTTTGCCTGCCTGTTCGGCAAGCTTGGTGCAAAGGTGACCGTTGTGGAAATGGCGGACAGGCTTATTCCCGGCCAATCACGCGAAGCATCCAAAAGACTCGAGTACAATTTCAAGAAGGCAGGCATAGACGTTATTACGTCTTCCACTGTCGAAGGCGTGGAGATCTCCGGAAGCGCTACCGTAAATATTTCAGGAGGAAAGGTTGTTGCCGCCCGGAAGGTATTGGTGGCAACCGGCAGGATCGCAAATATTGACGCTCTTGGACTGGACGCGGCAGGGGTTAAGACCGATAAGAACAGAATTTGCACGGATGAATATTTAGAGACAAACACACCCGGTATTTACGCTATCGGAGATTGCATATCAGGGCCTCAGCTTGCGCATAAAGCTTCTTATGATGGAATCCTGGCATGCGATAACATTCTCGGAAAGAAGAGGAGAGCTGATTACAGCAATATCCCGATCTGCATCTGGACCGATCCGGAGATAGCGAGCGTGGGGTTGAGCGAAGAATCCGCTAAAGAGGTATGCCGGAACGTCAAGACCGTTAAGTTTCCTTATCTTGCATCTGGAAAGGCGTATCTGGAAGGCGAGACCGACGGGTTTGTGAAGCTTATAGGTGATGCCGACGGGAATATACTCGGCGTGGAGATCTTAGGTAAAGACGCCTGTAACCTTATAGGCGAGGCCGTGCTTGCTAAAACAGCCGGCCTTAATATCAAAGACTGGAATCATGTTATACACGCTCATCCGACGCTTTCGGAATTATTCCAGGAAGCCTGCCACATGTTTTGCGGAACTTCGATACACAGCGTTTAGGAAAATATAATGATAATGGACCTGGGCCTGATCGATTACGAGGAATGTTATAAGATACAGCGGGAGATGGTCACGCGCAGAAAGCTTGGCGAGATAGAAGACTCCCTGATACTGGCCGAGCATAATAGCGTATTTACAACCGGCAGATCAGGAGGCAGGGATAACCTTCGCGTGGATGAGTCTTATCTTCGGCAAAAAGGTATTAAAGTAGTGGGCGTAGATAGAGGCGGAAACATTACTTTTCACGGCCCCGGTCAGCTCGTCATCTATCCTATCATAAAACTGATAGAAGGATGGCGTGACCTTCATAAATACATGCGGAATCTGGAGGATATGGTAATTAAATTTTTTGACAGATATTCAATACATGCCGGAAGGGAAATAGGAAAGACCGGCGTTTGGGTGTCAGGCAAGAAGGTCGCCTCCATAGGGGTGAGCGTTAGCAGTTGGATCACATATCACGGCGTAAGCGTTAATATTAAACCTGAGATGGGGTTTTTTGATATGATCTATCCATGCGGATTAAGAGGCGTTGAGATGGCTTCCCTGAGTTCTCTTAGCGGCAGGGATGTCCCTATGAAGGAAGCCAAAGAACATATCGTATCGGATTTCGACAGCGTCTTTAATTCCGGTAGAGTTAACCTCCCCAGCACATTGACAGCGATGCAGAATTCCGAGCAAAATGATAAAATGAAAGGCTCATAATGACAGATATTAGATTACCTTCGCTCGCTGAGGGTGTTGATATGGCTACCGTGACTTTTTGCCATAAGAGCGTCGGAGATAGCGTTAAAGAGAGTGATGATCTTATAGAGCTCGTTACGGATAAGGCCACTTTTAATATGCCTTCACCCGTATCGGGAATATTAAAGGAATTGCTCATCGCTGAAGGTGACGAGGTTAAGGTCGGACAGCTAATCGCAAGGATCGAACAGATATAATAAGTATGTCAAAAAAAATCCTATTATTGTTCATATCCGAACATTCCGGACACCATTGCGCGAGTCGCGCTATCGAAAAATCCCTTAAAATAATAGACCCCACAGTTGAAACTCTGAATATAAACTCCTTTAATTATACAAATCCTATACTCGAAAAAGTTATCAATCAGGCCTACATGAGTGTAATAAAGAGGACTCCCGAGGTGTGGGATTATCTGTATGACAATCCCAAGGTCCTGAAAAGCACCCAGAAGCTGAGAGCCATGATACACCGTTTCAATACGGGTAAGCTAAAAGTCCTGCTGAATGAATTTAAGCCGGACGCGATAGTGTGTACACAGGCTTTCCCGTGCGGCATGATAGCCGATTTCAAGAAAAGCCTCAATATCAATATACCGCTTATCGGAGTTCTTACCGACTACGCTCCGCATTCCTATTGGGTATTCAGTGATGTTGATAAATATATCGTTCCTTCCGCGGAGACCGGGAGAAAACTGATCGATAACGGAGTAGACCCGGCGAAGATAGAGGAGTTTGGCATACCTATTGACCCGGGCTTCAATAATTGTCCGACGAAATCAGAGGTTCGCGATAAGATGGGTTTAGACAAGGATGTGCCGTGCGTACTTATAATGGGCGGAACGCAAGGCCTTGGCCCTATAAAGAACGTCGCCAGGTTATTGGATGCCTCAAAACTTGATCTACAGGTAATAATAGCTACCGGAACGAATAAGAAGGTCTATAGATGGCTCAAAGGCAGGCGTTTCAAGAAGAGATTTATGGTTTTACCTTTTGCCGATAATGTTAACGAGCTTATGCGAGCCGCTACTTTAATAGTAACAAAACCCGGCGGGATAACTACGGCTGAAGCTCTCGCGTCGGGCCTGCCCATGCTTATACTTCATCCTCTGCCGGGCCAGGAAGCTATGAATACAAAATTTCTTCTAAAAGAAGGCGTTGCGGTGAAAGCCGAAAGCCCGGAAGATGTGGCGGTCGTTCTGGAAGAATTATTATATAACGTGAGTAAACTTAAGGCGATGAGCCGCAAGTCGCTGGTTTTAGCTAAACCCGACAGCGCGATGAATATAGCCAGGCTTACGATGGCGCTGACCCGATGATGCTTTATATACTCTACAGAATAGGTATATTTCTTTGCTCTATCCTGCCGGTTAAGGTCTCGTACTTTGGATCCGGGATATTGGCGGACAGCTTCTATTATTTTTCGGTCAGAGATAGGAGGGCTGTCAGGCATAATCTTAAAATGGTTATGGATGCTTCCTCCGAGCGTGAAGTTCCGGCCTCTATGGTAAAATCCGTCTTCAGGAATTTCGCTAAATATCTGGTCGATTTTTTCAGGGCAAAGAAGATGGATAAAGATTATATGAACAGCAATGTCGAAGTATGTGGATCGGAGCATATCGAACAGGCCCGATCAGCCGGCAAAGGCGTTATATTATTATCCGGTCATATAGGCAATTGGGAGCTTGGCGCGGCAACCGTCTCCATGATAGGCTATCCGATCAATGCCGTTGTCCTTACCCACGGTAATAAGAAGATCAACGATCTCTTTACCGCGCGGCGATTAATGGGTAATATGAAGCCGATAGAGCTCGGCGCCTCGCTCAAATCCTGTTACCGCGCGCTTCGCAGAAACGAGCTATTGGCGCTTTTAGGAGATAGGGATTTTACAAGGAACGGAATAGAGACTGATTTCTTCGGATCTAAAGCTATGATGCCCAGAGGTCCGGCTACTTTAAGTTACAGATTAGGCTCTCCTATCGTACCGGTTTTTTTAGTCAGAGAACCGGATGATACGTTTAAGTTTAATATTGAAAAACCTTTTACCGCAACTCCCGGCATGGATGAAGAGTCGGCGGTTAGAGAACTGACATTAAAGTGCGCTCAGTCTCTTGAGGCATGTATTAAAAAATATCCGACTCAATGGTTCGTCTTTAGAAATATATGGAGCGACGATGAAAAAAAGTCTTTGCGTCCTGATACCATCCTATAATGAATCCAGGGCGATAGGCCGATTAGTTGCTGAGCTTATAGCTAAAA
>CAZHIO010000134.1:0-3826 GCA_964532615.1 uncultured Planctomycetia bacterium | reverse complement strand
TACAGTGGCATCCAACACTGTATAGCCCGGGTTTAGGCTCAAAGAGCTCATGACTTCGTCAAGCATTACCGGCAGGTGCACTCTTCGGATATTCTCCGGTCTCTCACAAAAATCTCGATATAGCGTTGGACCTGGAATTGGCAAAGAACGTGTTCCATATGTAACAATCCAGTCCTACGTCGGCAGGATTACAGTTCAACGCCCTGACCTTCTTAAATCTCTCGATTACCGTGTCTATATTTACCTGGTAAGCCCTGTCTTGCCTGTGCAGTAATCGTTGCTATACTATATTTACCTGATAATTCCTGTCCCTCTTCACCTGTCTGACACATCTATTCGGCATATTACTGCCCTCCTTCTTCCGTCATAAGTTTTTCCGCGATATCTTCGAAGGATTCCTTGGAATTATTATAATATGATTTCCAGGCCTCTTGAGACCATATTTCTATCCTGTTAGAGACGCCAATGATCATCACATCCCTTTTTATCACGGCATAATCTTTCAGGTACTTCGGTATGAGGATCCTTCCCTGCTTATCGCACTCTATTTGTGACGCACCCGCAAAATACATACGGTTAAATTTTCTCGCTTCTGACTTTGTAAATGATATCGATTTGAATTTTGACTCCTGAGTCTTCCACTCATTCTCCGTGAACATAAAAAGACACTTATCAAGGCCGCGCGTTATAAAGAATTTCTCGACGTCATACTCTTTAAACGCCTCCCTGAACTTGGAGGGTATGATGAGCCGCCCCTTTTTATCTATAGTATGTTCATATTCACCATAAAACATGACCTATGCAATCCTCCATTTTGCACCACTTTATGCCACTTTATGGCTCAAGTATACACCAGCGCATCCACCTTGTCAAGCATTAGCGAAACATATTATTTTACTCGAGGTTTCGTCCCGTTCATCTTACTGGGGAGGATTATTATTTTGTTGGTATTTGGCAGAAGCTAAAATAATAAGGGACAGCGAAAAACTGCTGTCCCTTATTATTTCGTATACCTGTAAGCCGGGTTCTGTCTTATCCCGCTTGCGCGGAATGAGGCGCTCATCTATCTCGACCACGTATTGCTCCGTGGCTCTAGTCGTTGGCAAAGCCAACGACATGCGCGGTCAATGCCAGAGGCATTGGCCAGCGCTAGCGACCTAACCCGTTCCGATACTGACGTATTTTCCAGTAGGATCTAGCAGATCCTGGATCGGAACCTATTTGGTCTTGCTCCGCGTAGAGATTGCCGCGTTTCACCCTGCTTCACCTTGAAGGGTAAAGCAGACTCGTCTCTGTGGCTCTGCCGCTTTCGCTTGCGCGTCGGCGGCATCCTGCGAAGCATTCGGCCTCTTTCGAGTTAAATGCGAAGCAGGATTATCCTCGTCTTTCAACGGACGGTCGTTAGCCGCTACGCCGCTCTATGGAGCCCGGACTTTCCTCCCTGTGCTTTTACCTCAGCTTGCGCTTTGATAAAAACATGGGCGAGCACCCGGTCTGCGAAATCTCTGATCTTCCTTAAGGATTCCGTCCCGACGGTTTCGTGTGGACGGAATTCTAAAATAGTCCCGCCAAATTGATCGCTTTATTTACAAGCCGGTCCGCGTCTTTGTTCTTTTCGCGCGGGATATGCTTCACTTCAAACTCTTTAAATTTTTTCAGGAGACCCAGAGACTTATCGAAGAAAGTCTTCATATTCGGATCTTTCACTTTGTATTCACCGCCGAGCTGCTTGACTAAAAGTTCGCTGTCGAGATAGATGGTGATATCCGTCGCCTTAAGCTCCAATGCCGCTTCGAGGCCCGATACGAGAGCGCTATATTCGGCGACATTATTGGTTGTTTCGCCTATATATTTAAATATCTCTTTGATCTTTTTTTTATTGGAATCCAGGATTATTACGCCTATCCCGGACGGTCCCGGATTACCGCGGCTTCCGCCGTCGGTATATATATGGAGTTTCTTACTCTTCAATGTAAAGCATCCTCGTACAGCCCTCGCAGCAAACGATGGCGTCTTTCATCCTGACCTCGTTTATTACCTGGGCGGGCATAAGCGAGAAACAGCCCTGGCATGAATCGCCTACTATCGGGACCACCGCAAGGCCTTCTTTATTTGCAAGTATCCTGTCGTACTTACTGAGGATCTTCTGATCGATCTTTACCGTCAGCTCCGACCTCTGAATCTTCAGTCTGTCAGCGTCCTCTTTTATCTTGATCGCCTCGGCGTTAAGAACTTTCTTCTCCTGGGCCATCGCGGCTTCTTCTTTTTTAAGAAATTCTTTTTCGGTCACGATCTGCCTGTTCTCCTCATCGACCTGATCGAAGATCTTCAATATCGTGTCCTCTATCACTGAACTATCGGCTTTTACTTTACCGATCTCATCCTGAAGAGCGGAATACTCCTTATTGGTCTTAACCTGATGCATCTGTGAAGTGTATTTTTTTACCGTCTCTTCCTTAGCCTGGAGCTCCCCTTCTTTCTCTTTGCGCTTAAGCTGAAGCATCTTGGTCGCCTCTTCATGCTTTTTCAGATTCACGCTCTTCAGGCTGAAATCGCTCTCGATCTGACCGATCCTCTCCGGAATACGGTTGAGCTCCTCTTCGATCTTTAAGATCTGGGAATCCAGCCTCTGCAGCTCGATCAGTAGTTTTATCTGTTCTTCAAAATTTACCATGAAATCCCATTCTTATCTTCTATTTAATCAATTGTCAAGCTGACTTAATACGGCTGCGCCATGTACCCTGCACCATTCGTCGCTTCGCTCCTCTGGTGCAGGGCGAAGCCCGAGTGTTTGCCCTATACCATTCAAAATGCCTTCGGCATTTTTCAGGTATAGGGCATGTACCACCTGCAGGCAAACACGAGTGGTACATGGTGGGCAGCACAGGATTCGAACCTGTGACCTCTGCGATGTGAACGCAACGCTCTAACCAGCTGAGCCAGCTGCCCGTTTAGTTGATAGCTTTTAGTTGATAGTTCAAAGTTGTTAAATAGCGCTTTCCCCGCCAAAGCTTTAGCGACGGCGGGATCCTCGCTAATCGCTCGGCGCGGCCTCGCTTCAAATCCTTATACGCGAACCTTATAATCTACTGTCAAACCGACTTAATATGGTGGGCCCACAAGAATTTGGCTACTTCGGCTCGCAGTGCTCGCCTGCGTAGCCAGCCCGCTCACTGTCGGCCAGAGGCCTATTCCTCGCTTCGCTCGGCGTTCGCGGGCTTCAAATCCTTCCACGGACCTTATAAATCAATGAGCTGACTGACTTAATATGGTGGGCCCACAAGGATTTGAACCTTGGACCAAGAGATTATGAGTCTCCTGCTCTGCCAGGCTGAGCTATAGGCCCACACAATTTAAGTCAGAAGCCGTATCCTACGAAGCTCTCCGGTCATCTAAGAGTCTTAAGAGCGAAGTAGGATAGGCCCACACAATTTAAGTCAGAAGCCGGAAATTAGAAGTTTAATTATACTCAAATAGCAGAGGTATGTAAAGCTGAATTTAAGGTATAGTTTTTAATGCGTATTTGTCAATGAGGAATAGTATCCCCGTTTGGCATCAGGGTATCGGGGACTTCCTTACCGCTATCCTTGAGCTTCTTTCTGACACAATTCTTATAATTGTCATTACAGTATCGTTCCATCAAATACTCGGTAGTCCTATGCAGCTTGAATTGTTTGAACATAGGACAATTTTCAAGATTAGGACAACATTGATTTTCCATTTCACGCACTCGCTTTCTGATTATAGGGGCCATCCTAAAAGGGGACACCCTGAGCTATCCCGGATTTGACGGACACTAAAAATAGGGTACAATACCCTATGGGAG
>CAZHIO010000133.1:0-3834 GCA_964532615.1 uncultured Planctomycetia bacterium | reverse complement strand
AAAGTAGTAATAAAGGACTTTTTAGCGTGACCAATAGCAATCTCCTGTTAAGCGCTGTCTTTGTGCCAACTATCGGGGCTTGTCTCATCCCGATTATCGGCAAGTTCTCTGAATCTGCCAGGAATGCAGCAGCATTCATCTTTGTGCTGATAGCCCTTGTTGCCTCGTCACTTCTGGCTCCTGCTGCTTTATCCGGACATGCCGTTACCGTATCTTATCCGTTTCCTCTCGGATTCAATTTTGTCCTTACCGCGGATTCCTTGGCGGTCTTCATGGCTATAATATCATCGTTCATAAGCCTTATAATAGTGGTGTATTCGTTCGGATATATAAGACATTACCCCAATCGTAATGAGTACTTCTCTATGGTAGTGCTGTTTATTGGCTCGATGATGGGATTGGTCTTCTCCGCCAATCTTATATTCCTATATCTCTTCTGGGAGATAACCGCTATCGCCAGCTGGCGCCTGATAGGCTTCTTTAGGGAGAAGTCGTACGTGCTAAAAGCCGATAAAGCCTTTCTCGTAACGGTATTTGGCGCCCTGTTGATGTTGCTGGGATTCATCCTGTTATATGCACAGACAGGCTCTTTCGACCTTGCCGCCATAAAGAGCTATCTTGGCTCGAGAGCGGCGTCTAACATTATAGTGCTGCTCATACTGATCGGTATCTTAACAAAATCGGCAACCCTGCCATTCCACACATGGTTACCGGACGCCGGTATAGCTCCTTCGCCCGTAACGGCTCTTCTGCACGCGGCTGTCCTTGTGAAGATAGGGGTATACGTATTCGCCAGGCTATTCATCGTTACATTCCCAATAAGTGAAATGTGGCATACCGTGGTTCCTATCATAGCCGCGTTAAGTGCTCTTATCTCGGCGGGCGCGGCCCTAGTAGAGCGAGATATGAAGCGGCTGATAGCCTATTCGACCGTCAGCCAGATAGCATTCATATTTCTCGGCCTCGCCATAGGGGGTAAGATAGGCCTTGCCGGCGCGCTGCTGTATATTTTGATGCACGGCATAGCTAAGGGTGGATTGTTCTTATGCGCGGGCATAGTAGAGCATGGAACACACACGAAAGACATCACTAAAATGGGCGGACTCTTCCGCACTATGCCGCTTACCGCTATATCATTTCTATTCTGCGCCTTTTCGGTAATGGGCATACCTCCGTTCGGCGGCTTCTTCTCTAAGTATCTGGTGATCTCGGGCGCTTTTGAAGGCAATGTCTGGATAGCGCTGACATTCCTTATAGGGGCGTTCCTTACAATAATTTATCTATTCAGACTGTTCAATATGGTGTTTATGGGTGAAGAGAATGTTCTCTCAAAAGGAGAGGGGTCGCGGATAATGGTGGCCAGCGTAGCTATACTCGGTATTCTATCGCTGCTCGGAGGCATATACATCAGATATCCGGCATCATTTGTTGAGACAACCGTAAAGCAGATATTGGGAATATAGTATGAATGAAAAATTGATATTAAGCCTTATAGCGTTACCGGCGATAGCGGGCCTATTCGTTATGCTTTTTATGCGAAGAACTAAGCTCGCCAATAGCCTGATAACATTACTTGCGACTGCGGCAAACCTGATAGTAGCAGCAATGGTATTTAAGAGTAGCGTATTAATATCTATGCCTTGGGTTGGGTTCGGTTTTGAATTTTCTCTCAGGCTTTATCAGTTCAGCGCTTTCATAATACTTGCCGCGGCCGGTTTCGGATTTCTTATAACACTATATTCCGCTGTATTTATGCGGAATAAGCCCAATTCAGGCCTATTTTACGGACTTCTGCTGATATCGTTAGCTTTAGTCAATGGCGCCGCTTTAGCCGACAACCTCATTCTCATGCTTTTCTTCTGGGAGGCCCTACTTATAACATTATGGGGAATGATCACTCTCGGTAGTAAAAACGCTTTTCGCACTGCAACCAAAGCCTTCATCATTTTAGGAATTAGCGATCTGTGTATGATGGCCGGAATAGCCATTTGCGGCCATTTGGCAGGGACGCTGACCATATCAAAGATCAGCATCACTGTAGCTGGTTTTGGCGGACTGGCATTTATCCTTATGGTAATAGGCGCTATAGCTAAAGCGGGGTCTATGCCGTTTCACTCGTGGATACCCGATGCCGCAGTTGACGCCCCGCTGCCTTTCATGGCTCTACTGCCTGCGGCTCTTGAGAAGCTTTTAGGGATATATTTTCTTGCACGCATATCTTTAGATATGTTCAGGCTGTCCCCCAATTCCTGGGCCAGCTATACGTTGATGACCATAGGCTCCATTACCATTTTAAGTGCGGTTATGATGGCGCTTGTACAGAAAGATTTCAAGAGGCTGTTGTCTTACCATGCCATAAGCCAGGTCGGATACATGATACTGGGAATAGGCACGCTCGTTCCGATAGGTATAGTAGGCGGGCTATTCCATATGATCAATAACGCGATGTATAAGAGCTGCTTATTCCTTACCGGAGGTTCTGTGGAGAGGCAGGTCGGAACGACCGATCTTGAGCGATTGGGCGGACTGGGGAAGATGATGCCTGTCACTTTTATATGTTTCATAATTACGGCTGTCTCGATATCGGGAGTGCCGCCGTTCAACGGCTTCTTCTCGAAAGAGCTGATCTACGATGGTGCCTTAGAGAGAGGTTTGATCTTTTATATCGCGGCAGCTCTGGGCTCATTTCTTACCGCCGCGTCTTTTTTGAAGCTCGGACATGCGGCATTCATGGGAAGATCTAATATTAAAGGGGTTAAAGAGGCCCCGCTTGCGATGTTACTGCCGATGATAATCATATCCCTATCATGCATACTGTTCGGCGTATATAATTCGCTTCCGCTCAATAAGCTTATTCAGCCTATATTAGGCGAAAGAATGGAGGGCCATAACTTTGCGGGATGGCCCACAAATAACACTATCGTAGCCGTTACGATCGCGATACTGATCGCGGCCCTGCTGAACCATCTTTACGGCGTCAGACGCACAGGCAGCGGCCTGAAAGCTGTTGACCATATACATTACGCTCCCGGACTAAACGCTGTATATGAGAGAGCTGAAAAGGGTAAGTTCGACCCATACAATATAGGTATGAGTTTCGCTAATCTCTTCGCCGCGCTCTCATCTTCATGCGATAAAGCTATAAATTGGATCTACGACTCTTTGATACCCGGGGCTTCAGACGCCATATCGCTTGCGATCAGAAATATGCATGACGGAAGCTATCGGACCTATATAATATGGTCGATCGCAGCTTCCGCGATCATAATATCTTTCTTCTTAAAATAGAGGTAACCGACAGAATATGCCGTCATTTCTTATTTTGATACCGCTCATAGGACTAATTATTCTTAATCTCTTCTATAAGAATATAATGACGAAGCTTGCGTTCTGGTTAGCTCTCGGGCTTTTTATCGTACAGATCATATTCGTCTTAAATCAAGGTCCTATATTGTGGCGGAATGAGCTAAACCAGATAGACTCTTTCTTTAACACCCGTCTATCACTGGACCATTTAAGCTTTGTCATGCTGTTATGTATAGGTATCGTCTCCATAGCAAGTTTGCTGGTGGCGCGTCACACGATAAATGATGATAGGGAGCGTTTTAAATTTATAAATCTTCTGATAATAGCGTCCATAGGCATGAACGCGATCGTTATCGTGAGGGATCTATTCTCGCTATATATATTTCTTGAGATAACCGCGATATCCAGTTTCGTCATGATAGCGTTCGAAAAAGACATCGAAGCTCTCGAGGGCTCTTTTAAATATCTTATGCTATCCGCGGTAGCCACAATAATGATACTCGCGTCCTTAACGCTGCTATTATTGGT
>CAZHIO010000132.1:0-3836 GCA_964532615.1 uncultured Planctomycetia bacterium | reverse complement strand
CAGGGCGATATTGATTTTACGCAGAATAATTTTACTGTCGTTAAATATGGATTAAAAGGATTTAAAAACTTTTTAATTAACGGCAAAGAATTAGAATTTAAAACCAAAAAAGAAAAAGTTTTCAATGTTGAAATGGATGTTGTTTCTGAAGATACTTTAAAAGCAATTCCTTTATTTGCAATTAACGAATTAGCCTCAGAAATCTGGGGTGAAAATCAAGTCAGCGAGGAACTTGAAAAAAACTAAAATTGGCAGTCGAAGTATCTAATTTAGGACTCGACTGCCGAAATTGCAACGAACATCAAAAGAAATTTCGCGGTTGTTACGGAAATCCGGTTCAGCCGTAATTGATAGACGGAAAACCGGCGGACAGATGTGTGGCAAAGCTATTGCCGCCGGAAATAAAGGAATGTTGGAGAGAACTATAGGGCTTGCTCCGGCCGTTGCCGGCGTCGCCAGGGTGGAGACCATGAGCCTCGATGAATTTAACTCGATGGTCGCCGGCGGCAAGATCAATGGCCTGTACCTTGATGCCGATCTGATAAAAGAGATAACCCCTTCGGACCTGCAGAACCTTATAAATGGCCTGCCGCTCGACGCTTCACGCATATTCATAAGCTCGAGAACCAGAGAAGAGCTCGAAAATATACTGAAAGAGATAGCCGCGACGCTCGATGAGATCAAGAGATATGACCTTGATGAGGCCTTCCGCATGAGCATGGAAGCCGGTTACAGGGCGAAGCTCAGCGAGAAGCTCTCGGCGCAGATTTCCGCTCTGCCTGCCGCGATCAGAGCGAGAAAAGAAGCCATTGGCAAGGTCTACAACAACATGCCGATGGTCCCGGGCAAGGCTAATATCCAGGGTAAGAGATTTGCGATGGCGACTACGGAGAAGATGGCCATGTCGAATCCGTTCTTTGGCGACAATATGCTGGAGTCGCAGAAGGCCGCGGGCACAGCGGGCTGCGAGTTAGTCAACTGCTTCATCTACGGCGATATGTTTAAGAATGAGAGCGATGCCAGGGCATTCATAGCGGCGTCAGGATATCAGGGCAATATCAGCGATATCAGATTCATTAAGAAGACGGACCAGGCCGGCAAGACCCTCCCATATAACGATATTTTGGCGGAGGTGGCCAGAGCTGCCGGCGTTGAGGATCAGAAGAATATAGGCATAAGCACCGAGGCATCTGAGCTCGGTAAGATAGTGACTAAGTTTGATATGGCAAAGGGTGAGAAGGTCCTTGCCGCCAAAGAGCTTGATATGAATGGCGTGAAAGTCGTGCCGGCTATAAACTCTTATCAGACGTTATTTATGATGCTGACTTCAGGGGACCTCCTGACGGCCGGAGCCGTACTGCCTCCGGGAGTCACTTATAACGATAAGATGCGCATATTTATGTATCTGCCGAAGGTGCTTCCGATAGACTACGGCAAAGAGGTGGAGACTTACAGGAACGCAGTGCGGCTGATCCGTACCGCGGCGTAACGATTGCTAAGGGCGTAGGGGAGGTTTAAACCTCCCCTACTACCCACAATGACAGAAGATGTTGCTCGGCTGCACGTCATTGCGAGCGAACGAAGTGAGCGAAGCAATCTAAACAAAGAGGTTGGCAGAACTCGTAATGTAAGGAGATCGAAGTAGTCCGCAGTAAAAAGTAAATGTAGTTTGAGGGCAAGAGATTACCCCCAATCCGCTTCCGCTTTCCTTAGGGGCCGCCAAGCATCCCTTTGGAGGGCGGAGGCGGCTACATTTTCAGCCCTCCCCGAGGGAATAATCCACGATCAATAACTTCAAAAAATGCAAACTATCTGTAAGCATCACGACGATGTTTTATCCTGTAGATAATGATCTCTTTGGCTTTATCATTTATACGGTATAAAACTCTGAAATCGCCTGCTCTTATTCGGTAACCATCTTCATTAGTGAGCTTCTGTGAGCCAAAAGGACGGGGATGTGCGTATAAGGATAAGATTTTTTTCTTCAGCGCGTCAAAATCGTTACCCGATATAGCATCGAGATCTTTTTCGGCTTTTGATATTATTTTAATGCGGTAGGTCATCTTTTTCTTTTATTTAGATAATCGCTGAAAGAGAGCGCGCTCTTTTCTTCGTGGCGAAGCTCTTTAAGCTCGATTATATCCTGCATGACCTCTTCTTTTTCGAGCTGGGCCTTAATGGCTTTTTCCACAAAGAAACCCTGCTTTAGTCCGTTATTCTGGCAGAAATCTTTTATCTTCTGTATCAGGGACTTTTCAATTTTTATTGATAATACACTTTTCATGGTTATCACCTCCATAACCAAGTATACATAGTTAACCGATCATAGTCAATACTAAAGTATGTAAAAGTAAGTAATAGTAATATTAAAATAATATCACCGCTGTTTCATGATACGTGCAGGGCTTTTATGACAGCTTGCGGGTTATTGTCAGCAACCTTGAGAAGCGCCAGCGCAGGACCGTCCGGTATTCTGCGGCCTTGCTCCCAATTTTGCAATGTATCAATGCTGATCCCGATCATGCGTGCAAACGCGGCTTGAGACGCATGAAGCTTTAGGCGGATATTTCTTACCATATTGGGGTTATATTTGGTAACACGAGTCGGTTTAAGCTTACCGGCATGTATCTTTCTGGCTTGACCAATACTATTTAATAATTCCTTGAATTGGGCATCTTTCATAGTATGCTCCCCTTTATATAATCTTTCAATATCCTTAATTGCTTATGCGTTAGGTCTTCTTGTCTAGATTTCTTATACGCATACAATAAATATACAACCTGATCCCTGGCATACACATAATATATAATTCTCACCCCACCACGCTTGCCTTTATCTGAAGTTCTCCACCTCAATTTCCGTAACCCGCCGCATCCCGGTATAACAGGTCCAGCTTCCGGGTTAATAGCCAATAGCCATTGCATATTACTATAATCATCATCGGATAGAATACCCACAATGATTCTTGTAAAGATCGGAGTTTCAATGAGCTCCATACCTCTCCTTATTAAGTATACGTCAATGACGTACAGTTGTCAAGGGCCAAATAACCTAACGTGCATCATAGCAAGTTCACGATCTCTCATATATAAAGACGCCAAAAGGGGCGAAATTGTTGCAGTATATTTTAAAATACTTTGCAATAATTTAAGGTCTTTTAGCGTCTTTATATGTATAGGAGCTGGAGTTGTTGAGTTTAGAGCCTATGTGGAGATGTCACAATTTGTGGCATCCTACATGAGTGATAGGCTGTAGATATAATTATAAGGGAGGGGAAGATGAGCGAGCTGGTATCAGTCGGCATCATAGAAAGTAGGATATTGCAAATTAGAGGTAAGAGGGTATTACTTGATAGGGATCTTGCGCTTTTGTATCAAGTTGAAACCCGTATATTGGTCCAAGCCGTAAAGAGAAATCTTAAACGCTTTCCGGATGATTTTATGTTTAGACTGACAGCCGAAGAGATGAAAATCTGGAGATCTCAAATTGTGATCTCTAAAAACTGGGGAAGAAGACGCTATTTACCATATGCTTTCACGCAGGAAGGTGTAACAATGCTCTCAGGTATTCTAAATAGTGACAGGGCTATTATGGTAAACATACAGGTAATGCGTGCGTTTGTGAGCTTGCGCAGAGTCGCGCTGACATATTCAGGTCTCAAGAGGAAGATCGATGAGATGGAGGATAAATATGATTCGCAGTTCAGCGTAGTATTCGAAGCCATAAGACAATTAATAGAGCCGCCTCCTGAGCCTCCGAAGCGCAGGATAGGCTTTCATCCTTAGACGTAAGATATAAAAAAGGTAGCTATTATCTATTGACAAGTCTGCTCTACA
>CAZHIO010000131.1:0-3845 GCA_964532615.1 uncultured Planctomycetia bacterium | reverse complement strand
GAGGAACTACAGACTCGATCTCCCACTCGCCCTGCAAGGCGAACGGCGCCATTATGTAGTGTTTGAATATCTTCTCAAGCACAAAGCCCAGGCGGCCGCCGGCGCGTATCTTCGCGCCTTCTTTAAGAATAGGCGTAAATTCCCATTCTTTATGTTCAGATAACGCCTTCATGTAGACGCCGCGCTTAAGGAAGAAACCACACCGTTCGGCGAGCTGCGGCAGAGGGTTCTGTAATCCGTCAAATATCTGGCCGAGAAGCCCTGGACCGAGCTCAACCGATAATAATTCGTCGGTGAACTCGACATCTTCGCCTACGGAAAGACCCGTCGTGTTCTCGTATACCTGGGTCTCGGCAATATTTCCTCTGACTTTTATTACTTCGGCCTTTAAGCGTTCTTCGCCGTGAATAATATACGCCACCTCGTTCTGAATAATGAACGACGGCGTCTGGACCTTCACCATATTGCCGTTTACAGCCACTATCTTACCCATTCTCTTCGTCAAGCGAGCACCTCTTCAAGCATCTTCTGCGGTTGAGCGGACTGTATCCTGCTCCACTTCTCGAGCATAAGCAGTTTACATGCGTAAATTACTAGAATATCCAGGTCGAAGTAGTGCCCTATGGACATCTCTTCGAGATACATCCACCTGTCGAGATCGAGCGCCTTCTCTCCTTCCAGCGGAGAAGGCTTTCTGTAAGCGTTCAGCGCAAGATGCGATGTATATGCCGAATCGGGGGATATATCTTCCCGTAAATATTTCACAGGGTCTTTCTTCATATGTAACGCGCGTATCTTAACTAATTCATTGCGCAAAGCATTATCAAAACCCGTCCATTTTTTAAGCATTCTATTATCGGTTTCTTGGGATGCAATATCACCGTCTGGGATACTTTTCAGCAGGGCGATATCTTCATCGGGAATTAGTTCTGCGCAAGCCTTCAAAAATCCGTCGAAAGATAAAGGCGGCTTCGATCCGAAAGTCAATGACGGCAGGCTCGCGATAAGATATACGTAGAAATTTCCCAAGATTCTCCTGTACTTACTTCGCTGCGGATTCTTTTACAATATCGGCTAAGCCGGATTTCAGTTGCGCCGAGATGTATTCGGCAAGCGCCTTCTCGCTGAAATCGAAATATGATCTTCCGCTATCGTAGCTTATAAGAAAACCGCCGTGAATATCCGCAGCCGGTTTAAGCGTAACGCCTTTCTTTATCTCATGAGCGAGTTCCGAAAATAGGGCCTTTTCTATCTTATCAAGGTCCTCTTTTTTAAGCGTTACTACTGTTTTGGCCTTATCTTCGCTACTGTTCGCCTTGATCGTCGCGGCCAATATCTTCGCCAGGTCCTCGGGGTTTAAAGCTTTGTGTATATGATTCGCCACTATCTTCTCAAGCATGGAGGAGATCTCTTTTTTTAACGAGATGATCGCGTCCCGCGATGCCTGCTTCACGGAATTCCTGGAACCCTCCTCGAGCCTCTTTATCCGGTCTCCGGCTTCCGATATTATTCGCCCGGCCTCTTTTCCGGCTTTATCGACTATCTCGGAGGCGCGCTTAAGCGCATTCGTCTCTATCGCGAGAGCTTTCTCTTCAGCCGCTTTAACGCCCTCCGTTTGTATCTTCTCGATGAGTTCTTTTAATTCCTCCGGCATGCTATTCTCCTATTTCCTGGAACCGGGCTTAATCGCCGCGCTTCCTTTTTTACACATGGGGCATGTTTCCGGTTTATAGGTATCGACTTTTATCTTAGCTAAAGATTCGAACCTGACCCCGTAATCCGGTTTCACATCGCTCCTGTCGATTATACTGCAGACGCCCACTACATCGCCGCCATGCGCCCTTACCACATCCATAACTTCTTTTGTTGATAATCCCGTTGTCACTACATCCTCGACTATGAGGACCTTCTCGGACGCTTTTATCGAAAAGCCGCGCCTTAATACCATCTTTCCGTCATCCCTCTCGGTAAATATACCGCGGACGCCAAGAGCTCTGGCGACCTCGTATGCGAAAGTCACGCCGCCGAGGGCGGGGCCCACCACAAGATCGATCTTAGTGCCGGAAAATTTTGCCGCAAGCGCCTTCGCCATCTCTTCCGCTATTCCGGGATGCTGCAGAACAAGGGCGCATTGCAGATATTTCTCACTATGCAGTCCGCTTGAAAGCTTAAAATGTCCGACAAGAAGGGCGTTATTCTTTTCAAAAAGCCCGACTATGTCTTTTTCGGTCATGACCCCATCTCTTTCAATATCTTCCTTACGGCTTCCTGCCGGTCTTTTGCTTCAATAACCGGGCGCCCGACCACTATAAAGCTTGCTCCGTCAGCTATGGCCCGGGCCGGCGTAGCGATCCTCTTCTGGTCACCCGTCGCAGCCCACTCCGGCCGCACTCCGGGGGTAACTATCAGAAAATCTTTACCGAGAGCCTCTCTCAGAACCTTAACCTCGGATGGCGAGGATACAACACCATCGAGACCGGCTTCTTTCGCTAACTTTGCCAACCTCAGGACTTCAGAGGCCATAGTATCATTTATACCCACCTTCTTCAAGGCCATTTCATCCATGCTCGTCAGAATAGTCACCGCTATAATCTTTGGAGGGATCGCTTTTAGCCGGAGAGCTTCCTGCCTTACGGCCTCGGCGGTCTTCTTCATCATATCGAACCCGCCGAGCGCATGAACGTTCAGCATAAAAACTCCCAAACCCGTTACGCTCACCGCGGCTCTGGAAGCTGTGTTGGGTATATCGTGATATTTCAGGTCCAGAAATATCCTGCCTCCTCTTTTCACCGCCTCCTGCGCTATAGAAGGCCCGCATGATGAGAATAGCTCGAGTCCTATCTTAAAAAATTTTACTTCATTCTTTAATTTATCTATAATCTCTAAAGCGCTATCCTTCGTATTCACATCAAGCGCTATTATAAGTTTATCTTTAGGGTCCATATATTATCCTAATCTTAACGCGCCTATAAGTTTACCGACGTTGTTTATCTTATGCGTCTTCATATACTCCGACAGCTTTTCTATTACATCTATAGGGGCATCGGGACAGATGAAATTCGCCGTGCCTATCTGTACCGCGCTTGCGCCGCACAGCATAAACTCTACCGCATCTTTATAGTCCGATATCCCTCCTATGCCGATTATCGGTATGTCTATAGCCTTGCTCGCTTCCCAAACCGCCCGCAGAGAAAGCGGCTTTATAGCCGGACCGCTCAACCCGCCTGTGATATTGCCTATCTTCGGCCGTCTGGTGCTGATATCCACCGCCATCCCTATAAAAGTATTGGTAAGCGCAATAGCGTCGGAGCCTCCGGCTTCGGCAGCCTTCGCGAATATCTTAATATCGGTGACGTTCGGCGAAAGCTTTGTTATCACTGTGAGTTTCGTAGCGCGTCTTACAGTCTTCACGACTTCATATACAGCTTTTTCGTTATGGGCGATCAGGCCCTCGTTAAGTCCATATCTGATATTGGGACACGAGAGATTAAGCTCTATCGCGTCTACCCTTCTGCAGGCCGATAATCTGCGAGCGAGTTTCTTAAAATCATCTTTATCGTTACCGGCTATACTGACGACTATATGGGTCTTTACGTTTTTCAGCTTGGATAATTTATTTTCAATAAAGTCCTCGGTGTAAGCCTTGATAAGCTGGGAAGTTTTATCGGAGATAATACTACCGATATATTTCTCCGTCTGATCAAAGTTTTCCCTGGTATTCTCGGTGACGGTGTCAATATCGCCAAATCTGGTAATGCTGGCACTGGTTTCCGCTTTCCGGTGAAATTCGGCTATTTTCGCGGCCACGCTGGTCAGCATGGGTAATGATACCTGGTTCTTGACGA
>CAZHIO010000130.1:0-3855 GCA_964532615.1 uncultured Planctomycetia bacterium | reverse complement strand
TATAGGAGACATCCGGCTCTCTCGTCTTGTAAAGCGGGGTCGGAACGCATATTATGATCGCATCCAGGGATTTGATGACGCTGAAATCGGTGGTGACTTCCAAGGATTTATCGCGGGTGACCCTCGTCAGGTCGGACTTCGACACGTCGAGGATATAGCTCTCGCCCTTCCTCACCTTCTCGACTCTATCCTTATCAATGTCAATGCCGCAGACTCTAAAGCCGGCCTTCGCGAATGTGACGCAAAGCGGCAGTCCGACGTAGCCCAGTCCGATTATTCCGATCTTGGCCTTCTTCGTCAGGATCTTCTTCTTCAGTTCATTTAGCATATGCCCTCATTCAGTTAATAATTGTTAGATATTTTACCCCGCTTCAGTAGGGTGCATCGCGGGGACGCAAAATTTACCCTGCGAGTAAATTTTGCTCTGAAAAGGTCGCTCGCTCTTTTTGGCAAACATGTAATATATGGCCAAAAATCCATGCCCGCTCGCGACTTTTAAGCCCCGCTCAACACCCATCCGGCGGGGCTATTCGTGGTTCCTTTATGCTATGCTTGAGTGGCATATGCTTATAAGAGGCAGGACACCCATGAGCATCCGCTTGTCTTTAAGCCGAATATTATATTTATTTAGCCTTAGACCCTATCAGGTTCTCGAACTTCTCTTCATGGCCGATCTCTTCACCGAGAATATGTACGGCGAGTTGATATGTGTCATGATCTTTACCGAACGTCTTGTTCGCGATCTTGTTATAGACATCGATAGCGCCGGCTTCGGCCTTCGTTACGATCTTTATGATCTCGTCGTAGTCGCTCAATGTCTTCATCACTCCGGGATAACCGCCGTTCGAGCCTTTCACCAGCAGGGTAGGAATATTCGTCGGAAGCCCGCCGAGCTCCACTATTCTGTCAGCCAGCTCAGTCGCGTGCTCAAGCTCGTCTTTCGCGATACCCATAAGGAATTCTTCCATATCCTCATAGCCCTTGCCGTCAACGGTCTTAGCCATATACCACCATGCATAATAAGCCAACCATTCATCGCAATACGCCTTATCCAGATCTCTTATAAGCTCTTTAACATCTAACCCTACTATCTCTCTCGACCTCTTACCCATACCGACCTCCTTTTTTATGCTTCGTTTTACAATATTAACAGCACTTCTTCGCGAATTCGACTCCGAATTCGTAACACTTCTTATCCTCCGCCGCATCCGGAACAAACTTCACCGAAAGCGACTCCTGAGCTATTTCTATGCCGCCTTCCTTAAGCTGCTTCTCTATCGAAGCGACTGCGCCGCCGGCCCACCCGTATGAACCGAATGCCGAAGCGATCCTGTTCTTCGGCTTTAAGCCTTTCAAAAATCCCAGGAATGAAGTGATCGACGGGAGCATATCGTTATCATGAGTGGACGACCCTATAACATATCCTTTCGCATCGAGCATATCTTTGGTCACCTCTGTGAAATCCGATACCGCTATATCGTACAATTTCACTTCCACTCCGGAGTCTTTTATCCCTTCGGCTATGCGCCTGGCCATCTTCTCGGTAGATCTCCACATCGTCTCATACGCTATCACGACTTTCTTCTTCGTATCGTTCCTGGCCCATGAGACGTATGAATTGATTATCTTTCCCGGATCCCTGCGCCATATTATGCCGTGGCTCGGAGCGATCATGCTTATAGGGACCTTCATCTTAATAACCTCTTCGATCTTGCGTGAAATTATCGATCCGAGCGGGATTAAGATATTGGCGTAATATTTAGCGGCTTCGTCCATAAGCGCGCATTGATCCACTTCGTCGTCAAAACGCTCGCTCGTAGCTATATGCTGACCGAACGCGTCGTTCGGCATCAACAGCTCCTCTTCACGGCAATACGTGAACATCGAATCCGGCCAGTGGATCATAGGCGCCTCGATGAACGTAAGCGTGCGTTTACCGAGTTTCAGCGTGTCCCCGGTCTTTACCGCATGGAAGTTCCAATCGCAGTAATAATTCTTGTAAAGGCCCTCTTTGCACTTCTGCGTCCCGTAAACCTCCGCCTTAGGGCAAAGCTTCATTATTGCCGGCATAGAACCCGAATGATCGGTCTCGACATGATTGGATATGACGTAATCGATCTTTTCTACCGGAACTATAGCGCGTATCTTTTCTATAAGTTCGTCTGAAAAGGCCCCTAATACGGTGTCTACGAGCGCTATCTTCTCATCCACTATAAGATAGGCGTTATATGTGGTTCCGCGCTTAGTCGTGTAGGTATGGCCGTGAAAACTTCTCATGTTCCAGTCGACCACCCCTACCCAATATATCCCTTTCTTGATCTCCACAAGGGCCATCTACTAATTTTCCTTTTCAAATTGCGACTTATCGGCTCCGCATATGGGGCAGACCCAGTTATCCGGTATCTTCTCGAAAGGCGTCCCGGGTTGTATCCCTCCGTCCGGATCCCCTACCGCAGGATCATATATGTAGTTACACACAACGCATCTGTACTTCTGCATGATAGCCTCCTTTTGTGAATTCGGCATCTCTGCCTTTATATAAGTCGGGGCGGACGACGGCGTCGTCCCCTTCTTCTCCTGGTGGTAATATTCATAAGTCATGGCCCTGCCGGTCCTGAGCATCTTGGAATCCGTCATTTCGCCTATAAATAGCGTATGGGTAAAGCAGTCCAGCTTCTTAACTACCTTCGCTTCCACATAGCACAGGGCGTTATCGAGCTCTACGGGACATCCTGATGAGAGTTTTATAAATTTGGTCCCTTTAAATTTATCACCATCCCTGCCTGATTTAAATCCGAACTTACCTATGAACGAAAGCGGTGTCTTCTCGTCAAGTATAGAAAGGCTGAAGCGCCCGCTGGACTCTATATATTCGTGAGTAAGATTTTTGTTGTTTATACTTATACCTATAGTAACCGGTTCGCTGGTTATCTGAAAGACCGTATTAGCTATCTGAGCGTTCAGCAGCTCTCCTTTGCTGGATGCGACAATATACATACCGTAACTCAGGTTATGCAGCACATTGGGGTCCATATCAGGCCGCCTCTTTTAATAAAGTCCGTATCATGCTGTCTGCATCGCCGCGATCCTTACGGGAATCCTTGAAGCTCTCATCGAAGACCGGTGATTCTTTCCTGTAAAATATCCCTATAGGGATATTCACATCTTTATTATAGTCCCATTCCCTTATCCTGCCAAGCGCCTTATCGAAGTTACCCGGATCATGGTCTTTCATCTCATAAATGCGCTTATCGTAATAGTCGTACATATTATAATACGTAACGCACGTCTGAAGAACATCTACTATCGAAAAACCTTTATGCGCTATAGCATCTTTTAAGATCTTCTTAAGCGGCCCGAGAGCGCGGGAAGTTCCCCGGCCGATAAATGTCGCGCCCGAGGCAAGCATTATCTCGAGTGGGTTCATAGGCATCTCTTTGGTGCCGAAAGGAGTGGAGCGTCCTTTATAACCTTCCGGCGAAGTCGGCGTATACTGCCCCGTAGTCAACCCGTATACTCTATTGTTATGCACAATGACAGTGATATCTACATTACGTTTAGCCGCGAATATAAGGTGTTCCATCCCCTCGCCGTAAGAATCGCCGTCTCCGGAGTGGCCTATCACTTTAAAGTGGGGATTCGCTATCTTTATTCCCTCCGCAGGCGGCACTACCCGGCCATGCAGAGAATAGAAGCTGTTGACATTTATATAATCCGATATCTTCGCATGGCATCCTATGCCCGATATCAAAACTACGTTCTCGATAGGCAGGCCTTCCGTATTAAGCTCGTTAATAGCGGCCTTCACAGCGTTCAATATAGCGAAATTGCCGCAGCCCGGACACCAGGTGTTCT
>CAZHIO010000129.1:0-3863 GCA_964532615.1 uncultured Planctomycetia bacterium | reverse complement strand
TTAACAGGGATATGAAGTTTAAGGTTCTGGCGATCCGTAACAATATCGCGATCTTGGGATACGGGATCATTACATGTATCCTGGCGTTTAAGGGTTTTGGCGTATGGGCCCTCGTGTGGGGTTTTGTCATCCGTGAATTACTATGGTCGGCGATCTTCTGGGTAGTCTATGATTGGCACCCGTTATTTAAGTTTAATAAGGCGAAATTTAAAGAGATGCTAAGCTTTGGGATCAATTGTATCGGATCGACCATGCTGAGCAGGATCGTTGATAATATAGACAATCTTTTTGTGGGTAAATTTCTCGGGGCGGTTAAATTGGGGTACTATAATCTGGCTTTTAACACGGTCTCTCACCCGAAGACAAAATTAGTCTACCCTATAACACGGGTCGCCTTTCCGGCGTACTCGCTTATTCAGCATGACGACGAAAAGATGAAGAATGCATATCAAAATACTATTAAAGTGATCATGATGATCGTAACGCCTCTTCTGGCAATTCTATTCGTCTCGGCCGATAGCTTCGTAGCGGTATTTTATGGTATCAAGTGGCTGCCTGCCGTAGTGCCTATAAAGATAATGTGTTTTTACGCTCTTTTGCACGCGATAGCCAGCCCCACAAGCTCTGTATTTATGAGCAAGGGAAGACCGGGGATAGACCTTAAGATAATGGCATCTCGCCTTATTCTGCTTATAATAGCCCTGTCTTTTGGAGTCAGATATGGTATAGAAGGTGTGGCAACAGCGGTTTTAATCCATTCTATAGTTACAGCCTTACCGACTTTGTATTTCGCCAACAGATTGCTCCGCATAGACAGCCGTAAATTTTACATTGATGTCTTGAAATATGTGAGCCTATATTTCGCGATAATTATTTCGGTTCAAGCCATTAACGGCCTGCATTTACTGCAATCGCGCCATCTGAATAACATATGGCAGCTCGCCTTGAATATTTTATTAGGCGGCGGCATATATTGCGCGATAATGCTCTCTTTATTAAGGAAAGATTTCTTTACGATGTTTAGTTTAATAAATAAAGTATTCCTGAAGGAAAACGAATAGGCGCTATAATAGAAAATATGTTTAAGATCTCGGTTATTATTCCGGTTAAGAATGAAGAGCTCACTATCGCTCGCCTGCTCGAAGCGCTGCTGGCGCAGACAAGGATCCCCGACGATATTATTATAACCGACGGAGGTTCTGCCGATAAGACGGTGTCAATAATTAAAGAGTATGCGCATAAGAACAGCTCCATAAAACTTATCTGCCTGCCGGAGGCTTTCCCGGGAAAAGGCAGGAACAGCTCGATTGCGCGCTCCGGAAGCGATATCATAGCTTCTATAGATGCCGGATGTGAGCCTGTAAAGAATTGGCTGGAGGAATTGATAAAGCCTTTTGAAGCGGATCCGGAAGTCAAGGTGGTGTATGGCAGATATAAGCCGGCGGTGAAGACGCTGCTTGAAAAGTGTTTTGTATTAGCTACGGAACCATCCGGCTATGACTTCTCAGTAGCTTCCATGGCGCATAAAAAAGAAGTCTGGGAGAAAGTGGGCGGATATCCTGAGGATCTGCGCTCCGGCGAAGATACCGTGTTCAAATCGAAGATACGCGATATAGGGTCCAAGGCGGTCATCAATTGTAATGCGCTTATGTATTGGCAGCCGCGATCGAATATCCCGGATTTTTTTATGCAATTTTATAATCACGCAAATTCCAGCGGTCGTCTCGGATTAAGAACCGCTTTTTACGCCAGAAAAATTATCTTCATCTCCATATTTATGCTCTTTACGATCATCGGAATATTCGCATATCCCGTATTCTTGTTTTTTGCCGCAGCGCTGTATATGATATGGATGAGTTTCACAATGATCAAACATTATGACCGGCTTTCAGATATCAAAATTACACCGATGGTCTATTTAACGCTTCCGGCGGTCTTCTTTACGCGGGACATGGCTCAGGTATGCGGTTATGTCACGGGACTTATGCGCAGGTTTATAAAAACAGATCGGGGACTTTAAATTATATGGCGTCAAAGGTTGTATTGATCTATCCCTCAGATCCTTTAGGGCCGAAAGTCGGCGGGATAGAGACGTTTAGAAAAGATTTTATAAGTTATGCGCCTAAGGATATAGAGATCAGCATTATCGGCGTAAGTTCAGACCCTTATCTAAGGCCCGCCAGGAGATGGACGCGCTTGACTATAGGCGATAGAGAGGTTAATTTTTTCCCGCTCTTTCATGAGAAGTATGAAAATAAGAGAAAGTTTATTTCGCTCAGATTGCGTTTTGCAATAGCCCTGAAGTTTTTTCCATTCAAAATAGGACGGGATGTCCTTCTTTTTAATAATATCGAGTCAGTGCGTTCTTTTGTGAAAGCGTATAATCCAAAAATATGTGTTATGCATGACGATCCGGAGCAGCAGATCATAAACGGGATGAGCGAGAGCTTGTGGAGTAGGATGCCGTCCTTATATTTATGGTACGAAAAGCGGGTCTTTTCGGCTTTAAGCCATATCTATGTGGTGGGGGCTAAAGCGCTCATATTTTATAGGTCCAGATATCCGGATGAGAACGATAAATTTGAACGTATCCGCGTATGGGCCAATAATGATATCTTTTCTCCGGCAAGCCTTTCCAAGAGAGCTATTAAAGAAAAGATCGTTTCCGATAATAAAACTATACCTGCCGATAATAAATGGGTCCTATTTTCCGGTAGACTGCAAAAAGTCAAAGCGCCGCTCAGGTTAATAGATACTTTTGCGGAGTATGAGAAGATGCATAAAGACGCCTGCTTGTTGATTATCGGTGACGGTAACATGAGGGGCGATATAGATCTGAGGGTCAAAAAATTAGGGATCGAGAATAAGGTTTTTTTAATAAGAGAAGTGAGCCCACAGGACTTGGCTGATTTTTATCGTTCCGCAGACGCTTTCTTATTGACCAGCGATTCAGAAACGGGCCCGCGGAGCGTGATAGAGGCCCTTCAGTGCGGTTTGCCGGTTGTTTCAACCGATGCAGGAGACGTCCGTGAGTTTATTAAGGATGGATTTTCGGGTGAAGTAGTAAAAAGCTTCGGTGCCGCGGACTTGGCGCTTGCTTTGGAAAAAGTATTACAGAGTCCGTATGTTTATACAAAAGAGAACTGCGTCTCTTCGGTAATAAATTTAACTCCTCAAAGTATGCTCAAAGGCATTTATGATATGATCAGGAAGTTGTATAGCCAGAGCTGTGCCGCTTCTGAGCGGGTCAATTTGTCCGGAGTCTCCATTGACAATGTCTACATGAAGGAAGCCATCGAGAGAGTCGAATTGATGATAAAAGAGGTAAAGCCTTCGTATGTCGTTACGCCTAATACCGATCATATTATTAAGCTGCAGAAAGACGGGGAATTCAAAAAAGCCTATGACGCGGCGTCTTTAGTTGTTGCTGACGGCATGCCTCTCATCTGGGCGTCCAGATTTTTAAGAACGCCTCTAAAAGAGAGAGTAAACGGCCCGGACCTGTTCTTAAAACTTTGCGAAGAGGCTTCCGTGAAAAAGTACAGGTTATTTTTTCTTGGCGGCAGGCCGAAGGCAGCTTTGCTTACGGCAGAAAAGCTGAAAAAACAATATCCGGCCCTCGAAATAGCCGGTATATGCTCTCCTCCTCTCGGGTTTGAGCTGGATGAAGAAGCTAACGGTAAAGTTATCAAGATGATCAGGGATTCGAGATCGGATATTCTCTTCGTTGCGCTCGGGGCGCCTAAGCAGGAAAAATGGATGTATAAGTATAAGGAATCCTATCAGGTGCCGGTGTCGATGGGGATCGGTATCTGTTTCGAATTCATTGCCGGTATAGTCAAGCGCGCTCCGATATGGATGCA
>CAZHIO010000128.1:0-3864 GCA_964532615.1 uncultured Planctomycetia bacterium | reverse complement strand
TAACAAGGCAGAAGGGCATCATACATTTAGTTAACGCTATACATCATATGGACCCTGATTTTCAGGTTGTGCTCTGCGCCGGCGCTCCTGACACTCCGGAGATCGGCCGAGAAATGCAGAACCGTGTTTCAAATATCAAAAAGAAGCGGAATAATGTTATCTGGATCCAGGAGATGGTTGACCTGCAATCAAAAATAGCGCTATATTCACATGCCGATCTCTTCTGCTGCCCGTCTATATATGAGCCGTTCGGGATAATAAACCTGGAAGCCATGGCCTGTGAAACTGCGGTTGTAGCAAGCGCTGTCGGGGGAATGAAAGTGGTCGTTATCGACGGTGAAACAGGGCTTCTCGTCGACGTGGAGTATAGCGCCACCGGATCGTTCGAGATCGCGTTTGCGGATAAGTTCGAGAAAGACTTCGCTCAGAAGGTAAATCGCCTTATGAAGGATAAGGGCCTTAGGGAGAGGATGGGTAAAGCCGGCCGTAAGCGCGCGATCGATAATTTCAGCTGGCCGGCTATAGCAAAGAAGACCTACGCTCTATATCAGTCACTCCTGTAATACTAAAAGCTATGCTAATTTTAACTTTTATGATTTGCCTCATGCATCGATACGCCAGAAGTTGCAATATTTGACCTTGTATGTGTCGACAGATAATTCCCTGTCAAGTCATCAATAGCTTGCGTTAATTCCTGTATCCTTAAATTCTTCTCATAAAAGAGCTTTGCATCCACAGGCGGTGAAGACAATATCTCGTACTGTAATCTCTTGCGCTCAAAGTACGCCCTCCTAAGATCGTCTAATATATCGTTTCGTAGCTGCGTTGTCAGGCGCGAGCGAACATCGATATTAGTCTGGTCATCCGACCATATTAAATTTGCAAGGTCCCATGACACTGAGAGATCAAAACCTTCACTGATATCATCCGGACCCGGAACAACGTAATCCTTTGTCGCGCTAGTATATATCTCATAGGTATTTGACTTATTATTATCGAATCCTACGCTCACTTTCGGAGCCAGGGCCCTCATCCTGGCCTGCGCCCTCCATTCATTTATCTTATTCGGATGGACTTCGTTGAACTTCATTGCGGAGGCCTGTAACTCTTTAAATGACGGTTCTCCGTCAAATACGACTTTCATAGTCTTCAAATTCTTCTCCACATCTATATAATTTTCTTCCGCAAAAGCTCCGATATCTATCTGGTACACGCCCTTATCAGCGGTTGCCCAGATGCGCGTCTCGTCGGCTGAACCGAATGTTATATTATTGACATTCAACGCCTTGTCAATACCCCTGTAAAGCTCGCTCCATCTCTTCTTGTCCGGCATATATTCAAAAACACCTTTAGATGTGGCCGAATAGAGCCTATCCGATCGCATTGAAACAAGAATATAATTAATGTTGCCGCCAAGTCCGGTAATAGAGATATCTTTCCATCCCTTTCCCATATCATCCGAATACAATATCTTTCCTGATGATGCTATGTATATCTTGCGGCCTTTGATCGATATGCATCTTACGCCGGGGTCTGCCTGTTCCTCCGGCTCGGTGGCGTCCGTTATTTCTGCAGACACCTCTCCTGTATCCGTAGGATTCTTGTATACGTATAATCTCTCCCAGTCATATGCTCCGTATCTTGCCATATACAGACCGTCATCTGCACCTACATATATATAGCTGCCGTAAATAGCGATACATCTCGCCGTATGATTTTTCAATACGCCGCTTATATCGCGCCACCTTGCGCCTCCGTCATCGCTTAAGAAAATCCCCCGAGCGGTCCCTATAACTACTTTATCTGCGCTATGCCGCGACGCGTCTATCGCCAGTACGCAGTTCCTGTCGGGCATGATCGTCTTAAACACGTTCCGCCAGGTATTCCCCATATCGATAGACCTGTATAAACCGCGCTTTGTCCCTACCAAAAGATTGGACGAGCTGCCGCTTATGCAATTGATCTCGTTATCTTGCGATGGTATGAAGAATATCGATTCCCATTTGGCCTTCGGACCGCTTGAAGCGTAAAGCTCGCTCCTGGTGGCAAGATAGACTTTTTCACCATCGATAAATATCGATCTGGTATCTATATTCCGTATCGATCCGTCTTTGGACGTCCAGAGCTCCTGCGAATATGCCGTAGAAGAGATAATGAGCGTAAAGACCACTGCAAACGCTACCTCAATTTTTGCCATAAGCGCCTCCTTTATTTTATACGCAAGGCAATCTACCAAATACTTGATGATTTGTCAACTATTATTTGTGTATTCAGCAATTTTATATATAAAAAAAATATCTTCAGTTCCACCAAAGATATAGTAGCGCAGCGGTTGCCTACCTTTAAAGGCGAACTACTAAACTTCTTTACGTTATCTCCTCTATGGGCATAACAAAAGCCTTTACACCCTCTTTACCCAGAGTCTCTCTTAACGACCTTACCTTTTCCGTTAATACTTTAGCGTCTTCGCCGCTGCAAGCGATATGCAGGATATTATTAAATCCCGGCCATATATCATTGCCGAGGTGCGTACCGGAGAGGGCGCCCTTTCCGAAGGCTTTTGTAATCTTTGTGTAACTTCTGATACCGCATTCTTCAAGAAGGTCCATCACTTCGTCGTCGACCGCTTCATTATAGGCGAGCATTATCATCTTCGTACTGATTGGCATTATATAGACCTCCTAAATTTTATTCTTATTCGTCTTCTTTTTTATCCGTGAATCGACTACAGCATAAAGCGTAGGAATGAATAGCATGGTAACGATAGTGGACACCGATAATCCGCCAAGCATAGTCACTCCGAGCGGCTTCCAGGTCTCGGAGCCCTCACCGCTTGAAAACGCCAGCGGCATGAGGCCTACGAGCGTAGTTAAGGTGGTCATCAGTACCGGCCTTAGCCGGTCTTTGCCTCCGAGCGTAATCGCTTCCAGCATTGGATATCCGCGCGCGCGCAATATTGATATATAGCTTATCAGGACGATAGCGTTATTCACCACTATGCCCATCAACATTACTATACCTAGAAACGAGATAACGCTAAGCGTCGTTCCCGTAAGAACAAATCCTAATATGACTCCCGTAAAAGTGAACGGCACCGCGAACATAATTATAAAAGGGTCGAGAAGCGACTCGAACTGCGCCGCCATCACCATGTACACAAGTATCGTTCCGAGCAGCAGCAGCAAGAGAAGATCCCTGAAAGCTTTCACCTGCTCTTCAGCTTCGCCGCCGAAATTGATTATTATATCCGGCGGCAGAACTATCTTTCCCATCCCGGCCTTAATATCCTCTATGATCTTGCCGGGCGAACGCTTAAAAGCGTTGCATTCAACCATAACCACTCTTTCGCGATTCTGTCTTTCTATTGTTACCGGGCCGGTAGCTTCAACGATCTTAGCGACATTGCCGAGCCTTATCTGATGACCGGTCAAGGGCGCCACAATAAACAGATTCTCTATATCTTCCGGCTTTGCGCGTGAAGATTCATTAAGCCTTACAAATATATCGTACGTCTCGCCGCGCTCGCGGTACCTGGCCGCGGTAGCCCCTTCTATGAACGTTTTGGCGCTTTCGGCGATCGTATTCATATCGATACCAAGGACAGCCGCCTTTTCTCTGTCGACTTCTATTATGAGCTCCGGCCGGTTGATCTCCCTTGACATGCTGGCATCAACCACTCCCGGGATCTTCTCCATTATCGCTTTGATCTTATTCGCCACAACATCGGTATCGGCAAATGAATGCCCTATCACCTCGACCTGAATAGCTTTACCCCCCATACCGGTTATCATTCTACCGATAGGATTGCCTGTAGATACGTCTACTTTCAATGCGCCCGGTATTCGCTTTATCTCCTGTCGTATG
>CAZHIO010000127.1:0-3874 GCA_964532615.1 uncultured Planctomycetia bacterium | reverse complement strand
ATAATAAACCCTGCGGGTAATAACGGGCTATTATTCGGCAATCCACAACAATTCATAACACAAGCGATAGGCGTAGGCGCGACATTGATATATTCCGTTATCGTAACGGTCATCCTTCTCAAGATCATCGATGCCTTCATAGGGCTCAGAGTGCCTGATGAGGAAGAGACGATCGGATTAGATATCACTCAGCATGAAGAGAGCGCGTACACTATACTTGACTAGAAATAAATAAGGAGGGCAACCGATGAAATTAGTAATTGCGATCATTCAACCGAATAAGCTTGAGGATGTGCTGCACGAGCTGGATAAGTCCGAGATCCATCTCAGAACGGTATCCAGCGTACTCGGATGCGGCAGACAGAAAGGGCGGACTGAAATATACCGCGGAAGGAAAGAGACCGGGGGCATGCTTAAGAAGGTGCGCCTCGAGATAGCCGTCAACGATAACTTTGTCGCGCAAACGGTCAATTCGATAGTGAAAGGAGCGAAGACCGGCGCCATAGGAGACGGTAAAATATTCGTCCTGGACCTTAATGAATGTGTGCGTATAAGAACGGGGGAAAAAGGGAATCAGGCGATAGGATGAAGATCAGACTATTTTGCTTGCGGAAATACGATGACTGTGGTATTGTTGGAAGGCACGAAGGAGTGCCCTATATTACATCGAAGAATATGAACGCAGGCGTTCGGTTACGGTCATCAGTCTTTTATTGGTGGCGCGATACGAGCGCCGTTTTAATTTAATAACCTAAGGGGGACGTATGTCGGTCAGACAAAAAGTTTTATTCAAGATCAAGAGCGTGGATTTGGAAAAGGTGAAGACTCCTAAGAAAGTATCGTCTTATTTTGGAGAAAATACCTTTAATCTGGCTTCTATGAAAAAGTACATTTCGTCAAATGCCTTAGCGGCTTTTAAGCGCTGGATGTCGGGCGGAGCGGTCATATCCCTTGCTCAGGCCAATGAGATAGCCGACGCTATGAAAGAATGGGCAACGTCAAAAGGCGCAACCTACTACACGCACTGGTTCCAGCCGATGACAGGGCTCACCGCGGAAAAACACGACAGCTTCATCTCTATAACAGGGCCCGGCACCGTAATAGAAAAATTCTCCGGAAACAAACTTATACAAGGTGAACCCGACGCGAGCTCATTCCCCTCAGGCGGAATACGCGCCACGTTCGAAGCTCGCGGATATACCGCATGGGACCCGTCAAGCCCCGCGTTTATCATCGAGTCGAAACTCGGTAAGACATTGTGTATACCTACAATATTCGTCTCTTACAACGGCGAAGCGCTCGATAAGAAGTTGCCGCTCCTGCGATCGGACGAGGCGCTGAATAAGTCGGCGATAGGCCTGTTGAAATTATTCGGGAATAAGAATGTAAAGAAGGTCTTCTCCACATGCGGAGCGGAGCAGGAGTATTTCCTTATAGACAAGAAGTACTTCAATCTCCGGCAGGATCTGCTTATGACGGGCCGCACTCTTATAGGGGCCTCATCGCCAAAAGGGCAACAGCTTGAGGACCAGTATTTCGGCGCGATAAAAGAGAGGGTGCTCAACTACATGTTCGAAGTGGCCGAGGAAGCCTACAAGCTCGGTATACCTATCATGACCAGGCATAATGAGGTCGCGCCTCACCAATACGAATTCGCTCCGATCTTTGAGGAGTCCAACATAGCCGCTGATCATAACCTGCTGCTCATGGAGATCATGAAGAAGATCGCGCTGAGGCACGATCTGGTATGCCTCTTACATGAAAAACCGTTTGCGGGGATCAATGGAAGCGGTAAGCATGTGAACTGGTCTCTGGCTGATGATAAGGGAAATAATCTGCTAAATCCCGGCGATACCCCTGAAAGCAATCTGCAATTCCTTGCGGTTCTCGCGGCGGTATTAAGAGCCGTCTATCTGCACTCTGATCTCCTTCGCGCAAGCGTAGCGCTGGCGGGTAATGAGCACAGGCTCGGGGCCAACGAAGCTCCGCCGGCGATAATAAGCGTATATCTTGGTGATCAGCTCGAAAATATACTCAATATAATAGAGAAAGGCGATAAGAAGCAGGTCTCTAAAAGGGATATTATCGATCTGGGTATTGCCCGCCTGCCGAAGTTCAATAAAGACACCACCGACCGCAACCGTACTTCTCCGTTCGCCTTCACCGGATCGAAGTTCGAGTTCAGAGCGGTAGGTTCATCGCAGAATATAGCGACTCCGATCACAATAATAAACACCATAATAGCGGAATCTCTCGACTACGTAGCCGAAGAGATCAAAAAGACCTCAAAGAGCAAGGGCTTCAACGCCGCGGCGCTTAAGGCGATATCTAAGATAGTAAAAGAGACTAAGCGGATCCGCTTCGAAGGCAATAACTATTCGGATGAATGGGTTAAAGAGGCCCGCAAGAGAGGCCTGCCGAATGTCGCGGCAACCGCCGAAGCGCTTAAGGCCCTGGGAACCAAGAAGAATATCGCGCTCTTCGAAAGATATAAAGTATTCTCGGCTGAAGAGATAATAGCGCGCTATCACATATGGGTGCATACCTACGATACCGTTCTCGAGATCGAAGCCAACACGCTGAACGAGATGGTAAACGCAAGCGTAGTGCCGGCCGGTATGGAATACGAAGAGATGCTGGCCGATAATCTGTCAAAGATAGTCAAGTTAAAGAAAGAATCCGGCCTAAAGATCGAAGAAGCCGCATTAAGCGACCTGAAGAGCCATCTCTCCGAGGTCATTAAAAAAATATACTACGTCAGGCACAATGCCGCGGCGATGATCCGGCTGCTTGACAAGGCTAAATCAGTAGATCATGAGATCAGGGCGGAGATATATTTTAAAGAGCTGAAACCTCTGATGGAACACATAAGGAAGCATGTGGACGATCTTGAGCGTGTGGTGTCGGATGAGCATTGGGATCTGCCCAAGTACAGAGAGATGCTCTTCATTAAATAGAGAATCATAGCAACCGATAAAAACGCCTTCCTTACCGGGAGGGCGTTTTTATCATACTCCAGCGGAAAGAACTTACGATGCACTCTAATGGTTTACCGGCAGCACAGGGACTATATGATCCGCGCTTCGAACACGATTCATGCGGAGTAGGATTTGTCTGCGATATCAAGGGCAGCGCATCGCACAAAATCGTGATGAAGGGCATAGGCGTGCTGACCCGCCTGTCCCACCGCGGCGCCACAGGGGCCGATCCTAAGACCGGAGACGGCGCCGGAATACTCATACAGATACCTCACGAATTTCTCTGCAAAGCATGCGGTGATAATGGCATATCGCTCCCGCCGAAAGGAGACTACGGAACCGGTATCGTATTTCTACCTACGGACCCGGCAGAAAGATCGTTATGCAAAGATCTATTCGGCGCTATCTCAAGCGAGGAATCACAGTCTATTATCGGCTGGAGAACGGTACCCGTAGATAGTTCGGTTATCGGTGAAACCGCCCGTAAGTCTCAGCCTGTCATAGAACAGGTCTTTATAGCGAAAGGTTCCTGTGCCGCTGATCCTCTGGCATTCGAACGCAAACTATATGTGATACGTAAGCGCATAGAGAACGCCGTGCGCTCATCCGGAATAGCTCAGAAATCCTCTTTCTATATAACTAATCTATCATCCAGAACATTATCTTATAAAGGCCTGCTCATGCCAAGCCAGGTGATGGATTTTTTCCCGGATCTTAAAGATCCGCTTATGAAAAGCGCGATATGTCTGGTCCATTCAAGGTACAGCACGAATACTTTTCCCACTTGGGACCTCTCTCAGCCGTTCAGATTTCTTGCCCACAATGGTGAGATAAATACGCTACGCGGTAATATGAACTGGATGAAGGCCAGGGAGAGCCTCTTAAATAGCGGACTT
>CAZHIO010000126.1:0-3879 GCA_964532615.1 uncultured Planctomycetia bacterium | reverse complement strand
GATCAAGCTGCCGGTGCTATCACAGGGTGAGCCGCTCGATCTGTTAGATCTTATTCCGAGTCAGCATTTCACGAAACCACCCCCAAGGTATTCCGACGGTTCGCTTATTAAAATATTGGAAGAGCTGGGAATAGGTCGTCCGTCCACGTACGCTCCGATCATACATACGATAACATCGCGCGATTATGTAAGCAGGGAGGCCGGATATTTCCGCCCTACGGAGCTCGGCGGCATAGTCACGAAACTCCTTATGGAGCATTTCCCGAAGGTGCTGGACGTGGAATTTACGGCCAAGCTTGAAGACGAGCTCGACGGCATCGAGGACGGGGAGTCCGACTGGGTGATGGTGCTGAAGAGTTTTTATTCGCCGTTCATTCATTCTGTGGAACAGGCGAAACTCGGGCTTAAAGATATGAAGAGGGAAGTCGTATTTACGGATGAGGTCTGCGCGTTATGCGGCAAGAAGATGGTGATAAAATGGGGACGCAACGGAAAGTTCCTCAGCTGTTCCGGTTTTCCGGAGTGCAAGAACGCGAAATCCATTACGAGCGGGATCAAATGCCCTAAGGGCTGCGGCGGCGAATTGGTAGCGCGAAAATCATTCCGCGGCAAATTCTTCGGGTGCTCCATGTACCCTAAATGTAATTACATAACCAAAACGCTTCCTCAAGCCGAGGGAGAAAAGGCCGAAGATAAGGTACTGGAGTAGATGCAGCGGTATATTGACAAATTCATCAACTATCTGAAGGTGGAGAGGAACGCGTCCGCTCACACCATTGTAAATTACACGATAGACCTCAATCTCTTTAAAAATTTTCTTGGTGATAAAGAGATCGAAACGGTAGATCATTTAGTCCTGCGGCGTTTTTTGGCGGAATTAAGAACGAAGAGCTACTCGAAGAGAACTGTGGCGAGAAAGCTCGCAAGCTTAAGAAGCCTCTTCAGGTTTCTATTTCGTGAAGGCCACATAAAGAAGAACCCGATAACCGCCGTCCTGACGCCTAAGCTCGACAAAAAACTGCCGGTATTTCTCGATGAGGCAAAGATAGAGACTCTTCTTCGGAAGCCCGATGAAGAGGATACCTCCGGACTTAGAGATAGAGCGCTCTTAGAGACATTATACTCAAGCGGTCTGAGGGTCAGCGAGCTGGTCGGCCTTGACATAAACGATATAGACTTTATAAGCGGAGTGATGAAGGTTTTCGGTAAAGGATCAAAAGAGCGCGTTGTGCCGATCGGCGAGCCCGCCCTGAAAGCTATAAGGAAGTATATCGATAAAAGGCCCTCCGGGAAGAACAAAGATAAAGAGGCGGTGTTTCTTAATAGATCGGGCAGGCGGTTTACCGACGGAAGCGTCAGGCGCGTGGTGGATAAATATATCAAACTCTGCAGTATGTCCGAGAAGATATCGCCGCACTCGCTAAGACATTCGTTCGCCACTCATCTGCTCGACCGCGGCGCCGATCTCAGGAGCGTGCAGGAGCTTCTGGGCCATATGAATCTTTCGACAACGCAGATATACACCCACGTTACGATGAAGAGATTGCAGGATGTATACAGCAAGGCTCATCCCCGGGCGTAGATATAGTTAGTAGTTCATAGTTCATAGTTGATAGTAAACGATATTTGAAATCGCATACATTGGAAAGATGGTCAAGTGATATTATATGACATAGGATTTCTGATATTCTCGTTATTTTATATACCGACTCTGATATTCAAAGGGAAGCTGCATAAAGACTTTCTCGAGAGATTCGGCGTGTACGATGATATCAAGCTCGATAGGTTATTCAGAGCTAAGGACGTGATCTGGATACAGGCGGTCAGCGTAGGGGAAGTCGCTCTATGCAAGAGCCTGATACCTCTGGTTAAGCGAGAGTTTCCGGAGCATTCGATCGTGCTGTCGACTATAACGAAGACAGGCAACGATTTGGCGAAGAAGCTATTCTCAGGCGAAGCCGAAGTGGTATATTTCCCGCTCGACTTTTCGTTCACGGCAAAAAAAGCGATCGGCAAGATCAGGCCGAAGCTTTATATAATGATCGAGACTGAGATATGGCCCAATGTGTTGAGAGCGCTGCGGGATAAACGCGTTCCGGCAGTCCTGATAAACGGCAGGATCTCCGACCGTTCCTACGGAAAATATAAGTTAGTGAAGCGGTTTCTCGCGAATACTCTGGACGATATAGCTATATTCTGCATGCAATCGGATGTAGATGCCCGGCGGATAATATCTATAGGAGCGAAAGCCGATAGGGTCAGGGTCACCGGCACTATGAAATTTGATATTGATGCATTACTGGACGTTACCCCGAGTTCCGGCGTTAAAGAGATGTTCGGTTTAACCGGCGGAGAGAGGATATTTGTAGCCGGTTCGACTCATGGCGGCGAGGAAGAGGCGGTGGTCTCGGCATATAAGGATCTAATAGCAGAGCATCCCGGCCTGAAGCTGATTATAGCCCCGCGGCATATCGATAGGGCCGCGGAAGTGGAGAATATAATAAACAGGCTCGGCCTGAAAGCCGTAAGGATGAGCAGAGAGCGAAGCGATAAAGAGCCCGGATCAGAGACAGGGTCTACCGCAATATCCGGCCCGGATAAGAGATCGCCGTATCAGGTCTATATAATGGATAAGATAGGATATTTGAATGACGCTTATTCGATAGCCGAGATCGTTTTTATAGGCGGAAGCCTGATACCTCACGGCGGACAGAATCCGATAGAGCCCGCGGTTTTCGAAAAACCGATCGTATTCGGCCCTTATATGTTTAACTTTAGAACAGTCGCTTCTCTGTTTTTAAAGAATGATGCCGCGATGCAGGTTAAGTCCGGCGAAGAACTATATTCTGCGGTTGACCGCATTCTGAAGGATGCCGATGCCGGGATTGCGCTTGGAAAGAATGCGAAGAAGGTCATAACCGAAAATCGAGGCGCAAGCCTGCGCAACCTGAGCGCAATCGAAGAGCTTACACGTGGTTAATTTCATATACTCGCTCATGACCGATAAGCGCCGCGGAGCCGTTTGGGCGCCCGTCAAGGCCCTATTGTGGATGTTGTCGCTGGTTTACGGAGCGGCAATATTCTGCAGAAGGATGATGTATAAGATCGGAATATTCAGATCGCGCAGGGTCTCTCTTAAAGTAGTCAGCGTCGGTAACCTATCGCTCGGTGGTACCGGGAAGACGCCATTTACTATAGCTTTGGCCGATATATTGGAACATGAGCTAAGAGCGCCGACGGCCGTACTGATACGCGGTTACGGATGGGACGAACAGGCTCTTCTTAAAAAGAGCCTGCCGGATATACCTATACTTGTAGGTGAAGATCGCGCCAAATCGGCTCATAAAGCTATAAGGTTATACGGCAGCCAATTCGCGGTCCTGGATGATGGTTTTCAGCATTGGGAGCTCGGCAGGGATCTCGATATAGTGCTTATCGATTCAGGAGATCCTTTCGGCAACGGCCACCTCTTTCCCAGAGGCGTTTTGAGGGAATCTAAAGATGCTCTAAAGAGAGCGCATGTTTTGGTCTTTACAAAGATCGATAAGAAGAGGTCGGATTTAAGTATTATCAAGGACGATGTAAAGAAGATAAACAGAGACCTCGTAATACTGGAAGCTATTCATAAGCCGTCGCATATATACGATCCGAAATTAAGGAAAGACCACGATCTGTCATTTGTATCCGGCAGGAAAGTGATACTGGTATCGAGTATAGGCGATCCGGCTTATTTCGAGGGTACCGTGAAAAGCCTCGGAGCGGCAGTCCTCGATCACATAATATTCGGAGATCATTATAATTATAAGCCGAAAGATATCGAAAAGGTATTAAAAATTTGCGGCGCAAAGGCGCCCGATTTTCTCATAACGACCGAAAAGG
>CAZHIO010000125.1:0-3905 GCA_964532615.1 uncultured Planctomycetia bacterium | reverse complement strand
GCTTAAGCCGGGTGAGGTCTCGACCCCGGTAGAGACTACGGACGGCGCGGCAATATTCGTCGTCACCGAAAGCCTGAAGTCCGATCAGGAAAAGTTCAAGAAGGAGAAGGATGAATACGCGAAGAAGGCGCTTGAGCTTAAGAGGAATCAATATCTCGAGAATTGGCTCAGGGCTCTCGAGAAGGCCAATAAGTTAAATATAGATCTTAACGATTACGAAAAGTATTACCGTTAGACATTACCGAGATATACATACTTCAGTTTCTTCATCGCTGTCTCCCGGAGCTTCTCTAAAATCTTAACCGGCGTGGGCGGTAGTTCACTCTTATAACACGGAAAATATCTCGACAAGTGAAGGGGCGTTTCGGGGCCCGTATTATCGCATATCCACTCGGCCTCTCTCTTCATATCTTCTACGGAATCATTCAGACCCGGGATCACCAGGGTTGTAAGCTCTACATGACAACTCCGGGCCGAACGCTTTATCGTTTCCAGAACACTTTCCAGTCTTCCGCCGCATAACTTCTTATAAAAACTATCGTCGAAAGCCTTGAGATCGATATTCATAGCGTTTATGTACGGAAGCAACTCTTCGAGAGGTTTTATATTTACATATCCGTTTGTGACCAGCACGTTCTCCAGGCCGCTTCTCCTGGCGAGCTTCGCCGTTTCGATCACAAATTCATACCAGATAAAAGGCTCATTATACGTGTAAGCTATACCGAACGAGCCGGATTCTTTTGTTCCGGCTATAACTTCATCCGGGGATATATCTTCCGTAGGGACATCCGGATCTTGAGAGATCCGCCAGTTTTGGCAGAAGTCGCAGTAAAAATTACAGCCTTTGGTGCCGATGGAAAATATGAATTCATTGGGATGGTAGTGATAAAGCGGTTTCTTCTCTATGGGGTCGAGAGAGCGCGATGTGATCTTGCCATAAACTTTGGAATATAGCGCGCCTTTCTGATTTACGCGCACTCCGCAAACGCCGGCCTTGCCTTCTTTTATAATACACTCTGCGGGACACAGGCGGCAATGGACCACAGATCCTGCGAGCGTCTCATAGTAGAGCGCCTCTATCAAGATAGCCCTCCCTATTTAAGAAATTTCTTCAGCTCTTTCATGAACTGGCCCACATCCCTGAACTGCCTGTATACGGACGCGAACCTGACATACGCTATCTCGTCCAGCTCATGCAGTTTCTGCATTACCAGCTCGCCGATCTCGCGGGAAGCGACCTCGCGGTCGTGCCTGCGCTCTATATACTTCTCGACGTCGTCCACGAGCTTCTCTATGCGCTTCATGCTTACGGGTCTCTTCTCGCAGGCTACAAGAATTCCTTTTATCAGCTTCTCGCGTTCAAAGCCTTCTCTGCGGCCGTCCTTCTTTATAACCATAAGCGGAACGCGCTCGACATACTCGTAAGTCGTAAAGCGTTTCTTGCACTTCAGGCACTCACGGCGGCGCCTCACGCTCGAGCCGTTCTTGGCCACGCGCGAATCTATTACTCCGTCGTTTCTGTTACCGCAATACGGGCATCTCATGATAGCCCTTCTTCTGTAGATGTAAAAATATCGTCTTTATACCGTCTTATCTTCCTTAACGGATTTCTTGATCGGCACTATTCCGGCCAGCTCGCTCATCACATTCACGAGATCTGAGCCGGCAGGCACGATGATCTTGGTATTGTTTTCCAGCGCTTTCTCCATCGCTTCCAGTTTTCTCAAGACCTGAGCATTACCTACGAAGTACTTTTCAGCGGCCTCGTTCACGAGAGCTATCGCCTGCGCCTCTCCCTGAGCGTCGAGTATTCTCGCCTGTCTTATGCCTTCTGCTTTCTTGATCTCCGCCCTCTTCGTTCCGTCAGCGAACGTCTCCGCTGCCGTGGCGAAATCGACAGCCGCTATCTTTTCGTTCTCCGCCTTTACAACTTTATTCATCGTCTCCTGCACATCTTTAGGCGGATCTATCTCCTTAAGCTCGGTCCTGACTATATCTATGCCCCAGCTGGCGGTCTCTGCCGTAAGGGTCTTCAGCAGTTCTTTATTTATCCTGTCGCGCTCACTGTTAGCCGATTTCAGCGTCAAGGTTCCTATGATATTTCTCAGCGTCGTCCGGGCAAGATTTACTATCTGATATTCGTAATTATTTACATTGTACTGCGATTTTTTAACACTATCTTCATCCTGTTTAACCTTGAAATATACCTGGGCGTCAACCCTGGCATTCAGGTTATCGAATGTTATGATCTCCTGCGGCTCGGCGTTCATCATCTGTTCGGTGGTATTGACGAGATACATCCTCGATATCACCGGGATGATCCAGTGAAAACCGGGCTCGGCGAATGCGGAATATTTACCGAGAACTTCTATGAGCCCGCGCCGCGTCGGCCTCACTATCCTTATTCCGGAAAGAAATACAACCACTATAGCGACACATGCCAGAAATAAAATACCGCTCATAATCGTCTCCTTTTCTGTTGTCATACAGGTTTTATGTTGTCCGGTTGGAGATTATTCCACGATCCGGATCTTTATCTTCGCTTCGCGGAGCATCTCTTTCGCCATCTTATCGGGATAATCGCCGCGGATGACTATCTCTTTGATACCGGCGTTTATCACCATCTTCGCGCAGATGACGCAGGGTTGAGTGGTGGAGTAGAGGCAGGCGTCTTTAACGCTGGTGCCGTGAAGCGCGGCCTGCAGGAAAGCGTTCTGTTCGGCGTGAAGCCCGCGGCAAAGCTCATGGCGCTCGCCTGACGGCACCTTCAGCCGCTCTCTCATGCATCCGATCTCCGAACAATGGCGGATCTTCGACGGTACGCCGTTATATCCGGTGGCGAGTATTCTCTTATCTCTCACTAAGATCGCGCCGACTCGCCGTCTCAAACATGAGCTGCGCCGCGAAACGAGTTCCGCGATCTCAAGAAAATATTCATCCCATGTCGGCCTGACGGCGGAAGCCTTTGACGGTTTTGTCTTTTTCATCATCTCTCCAGGGTCTTTATCAATTTCCTGTATAGAGGAAACTTGCTCACTAAGCTTTTTAACTCTCTGCGAACGTTAGCTATAACCTTATCATCTCCCGGTGAGGACAAGGTTTCGTTTATAAGGCGGGCTATGACTCTCATCTCAGGCTCTTTCATGCCGCGCGTGGTGACGGCCGGTGTGCCTATCCGGATCCCGCTGGCTACAAAAGGCGATTTAGTATCGTAGGGTATTAGGTTCTTATTGACCGTGATATCAGCTTTGTCCAGAGCGGTCGCGGCGTCTTTGCCTGTGATGCCTTTGCTTGTAAGATCCACTAAGAATAAATGGGTATCTGTCCCTCCGGCAACTATCCTGTATCCCAGTTTTGCCATTTCCGCGGATAGAGCTTTGGAATTCTTCAGGATCTGTTTCTGATAGGATCTGAATTCGGGTTTAAGCGCTTCTTTGAAACATACGGCCTTAGCGGCTATGACGTGCATCAGCGGTCCGCCCTGCAATCCCGGAAACACCTCAGAATCGATCTTCTTAGCAAACTCTTTTCTGCACATAACAAATCCGCCGCGGGGCCCGCGCAGCGTCTTATGTGTGGTGGATGTGACGAATTCGGCGTAATCGATCGGGTTCTCATGTAAGCCGGCGGCCACAAGCCCGGCTATGTGGGCCATATCTACAAATAGATACGCTCCTACAGAATCCGCTATCTCTCTAAATTTTTTAAAATCGATCGAACGCGGATATGCGGATGCGCCGGCGAGTATCATCTTAGGTTTATGCGCCTCGGCGATACGGGCAATTTCATCGTAGTCCAGCATCTCCGTCTCATGGCTCACGCCGTATGGAACCATGTTATAAAATTTCCCGGAAAAATTATGCGGATTACCGTGGGAAAGATGCCCCCCGCAGGAAAGGTCCATG
>CAZHIO010000124.1:0-3923 GCA_964532615.1 uncultured Planctomycetia bacterium | reverse complement strand
CGGCATGCTATAAGATATCTGATAACAGAAGGCATTACCGATTTGGACGAAATCGCAAAAAGATTGGATGTCTCGGTTTCATTAGTGCGTCATGACCTCAAAACCGAGGAAATGAAAGATCTGAAAGTTAAGCTTGAGGTAAAACAATCTGATGCGGACAAATTTGTGGAGTGGTATTTTTCTGGTGAAGGACTGCGGGAAGGCGAAAGCGCTATTGTAAATGCTAACGCATCCATCGGGATAAAATTAATACGCGAAAAACGGCTTGCTAATTTTAGTTTTTCAATACCTGATAACGAAGGCATGGTGAAAGTAGCTATGGCGGCTGAGACTGACATTAATCATGGGTTCGTTGTAAATATTTATGGGCTGGACAACAGCGGTGATATAGACAGGACCAGACTGATATCCACTTTTAAGTATTTTAAGAAGCTGGGCACTGCTGAGCGATTTGACCTGGCCCGATCGGATATACTAAACGTCCATTTTGGATGGAATAATATAAAAAACATCGGCAGGCACTTTGATACAAAGATAAACAGCAACGGTTATATATGGGTATCAGCAAGACGCCCCGAGGATGGAATAAAGGTTGGGCACCATTTTTCTGTACCTATCGGCAAAGTCAGAGAGATGGGGCTTACTAACAAAAAAGTGGTTGGGTTGGTCGAAGAGGATCCGAACCACGGACAAGTAATAAATTTCTACTTAGCCGCCGATTATTATACCAAGAAGGCGGGCCAGCTCATAACGCCGCTCGCAACCTATAAGTACTATGAGGGAATAAAGTCCCCGAAGAGCGAAAAGGTGCCGGCCGTTCAGGTGGATCTAGGCGAGTTAGATATTATGAAAGCGTACAAAGGAGAAAAGTTGTCCTTGTACGGCAGAGTCGCTTCCGCTGTTATAAACAAAGGTAACTACGGTTCTGGCGTATGCTATGTGACGATGCTGCTGGGGTCCGATAATGAGGTAAGGGTGCAGTTTGGAGTACCGAAACGTTATATGAAAAGAGGTGCTCTTGGGAGGCGTTTGGTCTTAAAGGTTGAAGAAGATATCAACAGCGGGCAAGTAATCAATGTCTTCCTTCAAGAGGAATTCAATAGTTCTAAAAACCCAGAACCCATAGTTACCTACAAGTATTTTCCTGAAGAGATACGACATTACGCGACGGGGGACAAGAAAGGCGTATGTAAACCGATCAATCTTGTCGTTGAGGAAATATTGGCATATTATGGCGGCGATAAGAATCTGAAGATAGATAAAGATAGAACAGTTGCTCTGCCTGTAATGGGTTCGGGATCGGGTATTCGTGCCGAGATGAAGAAGGGCATGAAGAAGAGGGTAGTATTCTTTCTATTCCCCGAGGCGGCAAAAATATTTAGTAAGATAAAGAAGACCGGTTGGCGTATAGTTGCTTCGCTAAAAGAGGATTCTGATTATGGAGTATACATAGATTTTTCACGCGGAGGCAAACAACTCGGCGCGTACAGGTATTTCCCGGAACTTGGCAGATGCACTGTAGCAAACTTCGGCAGGATGGCGCTCATGGATTGTGCCCTCGGTAACAGGAATGCCAAAGGCGAACATATTGCGCCACGCGTATATTTATACAACGGGGTTGTGAACATGAGGGCCCACATGATAAGTGTCAGGCATGGAGGAAGCGACCATATTATATCGCGGCTCGGGCCGCTTGCCGGAAAGACGCCAATATTCGTTCCGGTAAAAGATGATCTGTATGGGTATGTTATAAATGTGTACGATGCCGATACATATCGAGTAAATAAGAGATCTCCGCCCAAAGTCAGGATGATAAGGTATCCGTATTCCAAAAGGCTTATTCCAATAGACATGATCGAGCTATCCAGGGCCAAGGAGTTTTTTGAGAAAGGGTTCCTGCTGACAGCGAAGTCGGCTATTGGGAAGTATCTGGCGGATCACCCTGGCGATGTCGAGGGAAAGATGCTCTCGGGCCAGATAGCCGCGAAGATCAGCGAAATAGGCCCGGCGTCAGATAGCATACTCCGCCTCCAGGACGCGGTATCTGTTGAAAAATATGCGGCGCTTCTTGCCGATGCAATATCTTCCAAAGACTTATCCACGGAGACTACCATGTTGGGTATGGCTAAGACGGTAATATCAAAAAATCCAGAAGATGTTCCATTGCTTATAGAATGCTTGCAGAAGATGCTGGATTTTGAAACCGGCTCGGAGAGTTCCGCATATGTAAATATGGCTGTATTTAAGATGCTTTCGCCCGTGCCGGATAATTATAAGACTGTCGCGCTTGCGCGCTCAGCTGCGCGCATAATTCATTACGAAGGCGCTTGCAAAGAGGACCTGCGCGTAGCAGCGCGGAGCTTCTTTGCTTCATACCCGCGCACTGCCATGTTTCATAAGAGTAAGAGCGAAGCGATGGAAGAGTTCGAAGAGATGTCTAAAGGCGTAAGGTTAGACGATCCTATGAGTCAATATATAAGGGATACGGCAGCATATCCGCTTCTTACAGATACCGGAGAGGCCGTTTTGTCATCACTGGCGCATCTGGGCGACGACAAAGCGGCAAAAGAGATGGCGGCCTCAAACTTGAGATATGTGATATCCATGGTGAGAAAATATATCCGCTCATACATGTCGTTATATGACCTCATCGGCGCCGGGAATGACGGCCTTCTCAAGGCGGTTGAAAAATTCGACCCGACTCGTGGTTTTAAGTTTTCAACATATGCAACATGGTGGATAAGACAATCAACGATCCGTTATATACAAAATAATTATCGACAAATAAGAATACCAATAAATAAACAAGCGGAGATGAAACAATTCAAGCGGGAATGTGCAGTGCTCGAGATAGATCCGTATGATTATAATATAAGCGATTCAGAAATAGCAGATTCACTAGGCATGGAAGAGTCCGAAGTTCGGCTTATGAGAGAAATGATGGCAGGGATAACGTCATTAAGCAAGCCATACAAGGAAGGGGATGCCGATGAAGGGCCAGAGTCGACGATAGAGGGGAGTATTGGTGTTAAGGATGCGGCATTTGAGAAGTCGGATAGAAACGAAATGGTCGATGCAATATCCAGAGAAGTAGAATCAATGATAGCCGAGTCAAGCAAATTACCGGAGCGCGATATAGATATATTCAGAAAGCGAGTTCTCCCACTATTTATTATGGAAAATCCCCAAACCCTTGAGGAGGTGGGAGCGGCATACGGAGTGACAAGAGAACGAATAAGACAGATCGAAAAAAAGATAATATCGAGGCACGTCCATCGGGCGTTAAAAAAACTTAAATTGACCAAGAAGCATTTTCTGGGTGAATATGAGCCGCCGGCCGGGTCAATATATTCGGTATTCAAATTCATGCTTGAATCTAGTAGTGAGGACAAACCTATAGGTATTGACGGCATAGTCGCGCATCATGGAGCATATGACACAATAAAATACGACCTGCGTGCCCTGTATTATCATCTGCATCTCATTACTCGTTACTCCGGCAGCGGTAAAACCGCCCGCTACTATGTTCCTGAAAGCGTGAGAAAAAAACTTGCGGATCACAATACTAAGGATAATTTATTTAAAATTCTTGGACAGTTCTATAATGGCAACCTCCGCCCTAACCCGTCAATTCTTGATTTAGTTTATAATAATGATATAATGCCGATTTTGAACACCCTGTCTTCCGAGAATTCCGGGGACGCAATACTTAATTCGGGTCAGGCAAATAAAAATCCTGCATTATCGGCGTCAGAAATGAGTTATGTCTCCCTCGAATTACCCGAAATAAGTGCTGTGTCCCCTAATATCCCAGATCGCGAGGCGGGGGAGACCCAGCAATCCGGCGCTATCAAAAACAGTCAGGCAGCACGGCAAGAGATCCAGGATCGCGCCATAGCGATAAGAGAATGGATGGCCTTTGA
>CAZHIO010000123.1:266-3926 GCA_964532615.1 uncultured Planctomycetia bacterium | reverse complement strand
TTTCATTATATGATACAGCCGCGCCCTTTGACCTGTCACGCAAAGCCGGGTAATTATTCTGCATATACAGGTCCTCGGCCTTAGCATACACGGCATCCGGATATTGCGGGAGTTTTATTATGCCGTAATCTTTCTGCGCTATATCTCCGAGGGTCTTTCCTATCTCTTCATTAGTACCTCTAATGACAATATGGCGAACGCTCTGGTAGCTATCCTTGCCCTGCGTTATAAGTATTTCGTTTTTTACTACGGGACCGGCATAAAGCGCGGTTACAAAATACGCAAAGAATAGCACAAACAAAAAAAGTTTTCTCATAGCTACCTCCAATTCTTCTATTTATCCACTATTCCGGGAACATGAGCGTCCACGTGAGCCTGATCCCCCACTTAGGATCATTGGAAGGCGTCACGGGGTAATATATGCCTGCCAGGGCTATACTCATGCTCTGTTTCCTGATCCTGAATACCTGGCTCACGCCAGCAATAAGCGGAACTTCCCATTCCTTAGAGTTCCAATCGTACAGCGTTTCTGATTGACCGAATACCGTGAACGCGCTCTTAAATGTATATGCCGCGAACGGCTGCATGTAAGTCCAGCAGACGTCGGATCTGTCGCTATCGCCGGCATATGACCATAATTGATAGCCCAATGCGCCTCCGGTAAAGCCTCCGACCTGCTTCAGTACTACGGCGGTGGGCCCCAGCCCCCATTTTTCGTTACCCAGAAATTCGTTGGTCGCGGTCGGAAATAGGCCTATCGGGCCCACTCCCCATATAAGCTCAGCCGGACCGGGTTTTACAGGCGAGAAGAAGACCTCCTGCTGGAGATCTCCAAGGCCTGTCTGGTGCGTCCTTCCTATCGCATGGGTCTGACTTATCAGCGGAAGGATCGGACGGAATATGACATTCCAATTAGGGTTCATATTCAATGGTATTACCGGCTGAAATTTAAGCAGATACTGAAACCCCTCATGCTTAGGGCCTAGTCCGGATAGGAAATTGCTCTGAAACGGTGCCGATATGAGATTGGCGATCGGATTCTGGAGTTTTTTTGCCAGCTCTTCGTTACTTGTTTCCTTCCCGCTTTCAGCGCCCGATGCCGCAGCCGCGGAAATAAATACGGCTATAGCAAATAATACGGCTAAAAAACATCTTCGCATCGTTCCCTCCATTTTAAAATACCCATATAACGTTAGCGGTCGCTAATATACCCTTAAAGCGATCGACGCCGTAATATTCATAGATACATTTTGTCGTGATGCTCATCTTATCTTTGATCACCCATCCACCCACCTGGCCGCCTATGCCATGTATCTGATAAAAGACGCTTTTACTCTTCGCGGCCGACCCGGTATCGGGAGAGATCTGCCACTGATCATAGCCGCATACGCCGACCTCTACGCGGTCCGTCAAGTAATGGCTTAGAGCGTATTCGAGAGTCATGCTCTGTCCCGGCGTTAGGTCCTGATCGTATTTCTTGCTGTTCAGATTATATGTCCCTGTTAATATTAAGGCCGTGGTGCGGTGATCGTCGAAATAGTACGCCCCGAACGCCTGAAACTGCTGACTCCAGAAGCCCATCCCTACATTAGCTATTCGGTTTTCGGAATATGCGCCCGTAGGAGCCCAGAAGCCGTAATATAGCCCCAGATCGTAACGCTTGCCGCGCCAATCGAGCATTACGGGTTGCACCAACATATCGCCAAAACCGTAGATGTCACTCTTTACTTTAACAGTCGCGTCCTTGGTCACAGTTCTCGAAATATCGCCTATAGACACCGTACCTGTCGCATGCGCTTTGACTTCGGCGTCTATACTGACATATCCAAGCGATGGAGCAATAAACATACCCAGATCAGCACCAAGCACTTTCCAGGGAGTCGTCCACAACAAAAGAAGCTGCTGTGTGGCAAACATCATAGACGCGTTGATATCGGCCGAGAGCCCGGCTGAAAGCTTCACCGGCAGATCATGGCCATATACATTGAGGTTCTTTGTCTCTGATACGGACATCGAGTAATTACTGAGCTGGTTGCCGTTCGCGTTTCTCAGGTCGTTTGAGTAATAAACGGGGTCGTAATAGATGGCGTAAACGCCTTTGGGAGGCAGAATAATATCACGCATGCCTGTGACGCCTGGATAATAATGGCCTTGCGTGCCGGCATGGGCCGCCTGGCACATGTAAACAAAAAGAACAACGCTGAATAAGAGAATCTTTTGCCATCTGATGGTCATAATAAAATCTCCTCTACATGTTAACATCAAAATACCACATTTAGTCTTGCACCGTAAACAAAAATAGGATCCGTGCTGCCTTCGTAACTCTTACTTACACCATGCGGATCCCATATTATCTGAAGATCGGGCCCTACGCGCATGTATGAAGTAATGGCAAAGTTGTAGTAGGTTTCTATATGCCCCTCGCCTGCTCCGTAGTGATCGCTTGCCGCGTTTATCCATTGCTTGCTCGGAAAGAGCTGGCCGACCGCAAGAGCTAAAACATCGTTCTCTCTTTGCCAATATTTACCGGTCATCTGAGCTCCACCCGACCAGGCTATGTATACGGGAGTGTTGTTATTTGCAGGTAATATTTCCGGCCTCTGCCATCCAAGCCGGCAGAATACGCCGAAGACCTCTCCGAGCATCTGGTCTAAGCCGATCCCAAAGCCGTAGTTAAATTCTCCTGTGGTTGTCGACGGGCCGTTTCCTTCTTCGGATAATTTTGTATGGTCCTGGGTGTTGAGCCAGGAATAGAATCTATAGTTACCGTCCCATTTCGATACTTCCAGATCGAAAAGCTTCGCCGGTTTAAAATTAAGCTGGAACGTGTATATTCCGCCCTCGAATACCTTCTGCCAATCAGCATCGCCCTCCATGTAATTGCACTCAAATTGTAAAAATTCGGCCGCTTTAGGCGACACATTAGCGTGAATGGTAAATGTAAAATCACTGGGCCAGTCAATGGCGGGCGATCTATTAAACAGATAAGAGAGAAATTGCGTATCGTCATCGTTGGAATACTTCACCTGATCAAGCACTTCCCGCGGATTATGGCGGCCTGCAAGGATGGTGATCTGTTTATCAAGGATATACTGCTCATAGTAATATATCCTGGCATGTATGTTTCCGCCGATATCATAGGCGTTAAAATTTACATTGCTGAAAAGATTGAGATCTTTTTGGACGGTCTGCCCCCAGCCTATCCTTAGATCAAGGTAGACCAGGGCCGCATCTCCGAACTTTTTGGTTATGTCGATATAGCTGATAGAGGATGCGTTGAATTTTCCTGACCCATCACCAAAATTGGGATCGGGAGTCCCCTGAAGCACAAATGTGGTTTGCGGTTTTACCGTCAGGTCCAGCGCGTCGATGGTTATACCGTCACCGGGTGAATATCTGACTGACTCTTTTTCTGATTGTGCAGCGAGGTTGGCGGGAAGTAAAATTGCGCATAGTAGACCAATTACAAAAAAAATTGGTTTTTTCATCGGCATAATACGAAATTGTAACAGATTTCTGAGTTCTATATAACAATCCCCTTTTAGGATGGTCCCGGGAGCAAAACTATCGTAAATTAACGATTAGCGCTATCTTGTATGCCAAAGCGGCGATTACGGCAGAACAGGGAATAGTCAGTACCCATTCCCAAATTATTCTTCC
>CAZHIO010000123.1:0-256 GCA_964532615.1 uncultured Planctomycetia bacterium | reverse complement strand
ATGCGCTTTAATGAGCCGATACCTACAATTGAACCGGTAATGGTATGCGTAGTGCTTACCGGGATGCCGAGGAAAGAAGAAATAAATAAAGCTATTGCTGCCCCGCTTTCGGCGCAAAAGCCGTCAACGGGCTTTAATTTCACTACCTTTTGGCCCATCGTCTTAACTATGCGCCAACCACCGAACATCGTCCCTATGGCGATGGCACCGTTACAGGCGATCACGACCCAAAAAGGGATATGGAATTTGTTGCCTA
>CAZHIO010000122.1:0-3956 GCA_964532615.1 uncultured Planctomycetia bacterium | reverse complement strand
CTCCGGATGACCGCTCAGGATATTCTGAACAAGTGTCGATCCACCCCGCATCTGCGAGATTAGAAAGATAATATTTTCGCCTTTTAATCCTATACTCATTGTAGAAACCTCCATTGGCGCGGCTTTGAACCGGATTTATCATGCCATAACATTCTTTTATACTTACCAACTGTAACTACAAAAGACGCCAGTTTTTCTTTAAGCTCAGCAATAAACAGGCCTATATGCTCTCTCATAATAAGCGACCCGTCATACGCATAATCAAGAATGGTACTCGTATATTTGGGAAGCGCGATCATCTGCCAACTATCGCCTCGGTCGCTCGACTTGTAGATCTGCCCTCCGGCCGAACCATATCCGTATATTGTTCCATCCGTATTATATGAAGGAGAGAATTGGATAGGCATAGAAGCTGACGGACAATTTACTCTCGAAAGAGAAATGGCATCATCACCGATATGTCTAAAGACGTTTCCCGCATCTTCGGTTTTAAATAACCCCTTTCCGCGAACACTGACCAAGAAAGTTCTGTCATTCTTAAAATCGGGGGATATCGCTACGGCCTCTATAACACCATCACCCACAGGTGTGGCCTCCCCCGCTTTGGCCCAACTCTTTCCGGCATCTTTAGTTATAAATATTCCTTCGTCTGTCCCAGCAAGAAGTATTTTATCATTCTTGAAGTCAGGAGAGATCGCAGTTTGTATTCCCGAGCGAACAGAGAGAGGAGCGTCTTTGGTTATATTTCTCCAGGAATATCCTCCGTCATCTGACATATATATGCCGGCGATGAAGTGTGTATAATAAAGAGTTTTGTCGGACGAAAAGTTCGGCGAGATCATAAGAGAAACGGGCACATTGGCATCTTCTATTTTCAATTCCGCTATCTTGTGAAAAGCCATAGCGCCTATGTATTTGCTTGATCTGTAAATATTCCCATTACGCCCTGCCCGGAAGACGACCTTGTCTTTAGAGATATCCGGAGAACAGGTTATCGCGACTCCCCCGGGAGCATTTTTTAGCAATTTCCAATGGCTATCCTGAAATAGCAACAGATCCTTTTTAGGCGCCCACGATGGAGTGAAGTATATCGTTTTGTCCTTAGAATATGCCGGAGAAAATACGACATCGAAGAGCCTGTATCCGGATATATTCACATTTTCTTTGTCCGGGCCATTTATAAAAGAACGTATTTTACGCTCGGCATATTTGAGATAACGACTGATACGGTTCCAGCTACAAGCCGCATCCAGACTCATATACACCTCTCCGGTATAACCAGCCGTAACGACCGTAGAGTCGTTTTTGTAATCGGGCGATACCGCAAGGCCGGTCACGACCCTTGATAAAGTATCCAGCTTTCTCCAGCTGCGAGCGCCGTTCGTGGACTTATAAAGGCCTGTAAAGCTTCCCAGGAAGAGCGTATTGTCGGAGCGATAATCATCGGAAACCCGCACGTCATCAAAGTGAGGCCTATAAACCGCTTCCTCAGCTTCCCCTCCTCCCATCTCTTCAGGGTGGTCAGCCTGCCTGTCTTTCCTAAGAGCGCGAGAACGCTTATGCCAGGATTTACCGCCGTCATCTGTAATGTAAACCCCATCATGCCATGTTGATACCGCAAGCTCTTCTTTTTTATTATGGCCGGGCAGATACTGAATATCTCTTATATTCCTAGGTCCGCCAACACCGCTTATACTGTAAAAAATAGCCCCATCATCAATAGTTCGAAAAATCCCGCCCTTATCGGTGCCCACGTGTATGATCCGATCCTGCCCATACCGCGGAGACACCGCTATTACCGTAATTTCGCCGACAACATCGTCATGAGCGCCGACTTTTCTTTCAGTCCATGTCTTCCCGTCGCTGCCTAAAAAGCGCAGAACACCCCGATCCGTGCCAATAACTATCGTATACGTTTCGCTTTTCAAAAAACCAACAGCCGTTACTTTTGTATTTTCGGGTATGATCTCATGCCAGCTGACAGCCCCGTCATCTGTCCGGTATAGCCCTCCGTTTCTGCCGGATAAAACCACCACTTTATCGGAGAACGGGGACATGAAAAGCTTTCCGGTTTGGAGGTTCGTGAGGCCGCAGCTGGTTTTGCGCCATGAAGCACCTGCGTCTTGTGACTTATATACGCCGTCGCCCGGAGAGGAGATATACAAGATATCTTTCGTCTGCGATGAAATGACCAGCGAATCAGGGAGTTTTTTATAATCAAGCCCGTTAACTAATCTAACCCAGCTCTCGCCGCCGTCCGTTGACTTAAATGGGGTCTTCCTGACAATGATAAAGATCGTGCGGTCCTGACTATAAGTCGGAGAGATCGCAACCGAGAAAATGTCGTCATGCGGCACATGGGCAAAAACGGGCTGTACGCTCATGCATAAAACGCACGATAACAGCAGAGAAGCTTTTCTTAAACTATTATTTTTAGTATACATCGTTTTTGATCCGATCATATTACGTGGCCGCCATCAGTCAGCTCATCTCTTGTCATCGTCTTCTTTTCAGATAATAGCACCCAAACCAAAGAGATTAAGTATATCGCTAAAATGCCCAATAAATTCTCTATTAAACCGATATGCTCCCCATCTGTTAAGGTGCGACCAATCTCCAAAGTATCTCTTATTGTACCCTACATCGGCTCCTCTATAGTATTTAAAATGTTTATACTTTTTCTCATACCCGCTAAGCCTCTCATCCGCGTAATCAAACCATCCTAATTCTTCCATCTTTTTGTATCGGGAATCTATTATAGGCATGAAAAAGAAGACTGTCGGAATATCATTTCTATCTGCCAATTCAACAAATTTCTCTAAAAATTTGTCGCGCAGAACGCCTTTCTTTATATCTTTTTTCTTCTCAGGCATTGCGCTTAGTATCTCGCCTTTCCCCACCTTTGATTCTCCACTTAAGAGCATCTGCCCGTTCGTCTTTTCAAAAGTTATCGCATATTTTGCTTTAGCCTTGATGGTCTTCTCCAGTAACGAATTTTTTCTTATTAAATTGTTATAGAGATCGAATCTGTTAATAAATATCTTGATCGGAAAGAGAGCGTTAATAAATTTCTCATATCTGATCGATGGAATAATCTGCTTTATATAATAACGCGAGAGCGGCGCCATTTCATAAAACGGAACGCTTGTAAATACCAAATGCGGAGGAAAATAAGCGCAAAACCGATCGGATATCTTGTCCATCACTTCATACGGCACTCCATCCATTTCTATTGGATATACTGCCAGTTCCCCTTTAAAATTAACGTCAAAATACTCAATACTCACGGCAAGCATGATAATTTTTGGTTTCTTATGCTCGAGAAGATACTTTTTTAGCGACATATAAAACTCCAATGCTGAGCCAAGTCCGGGAAGCGCAAAGTTATACGCTGTAATCTTTTCCTGCGATGCATTTTCAAGCATTTTAGCGTCGATCGCCAGCGTACGGCTCTCTCCGAAAATAAGAACATCAAAATCGGGACCGCTCTTAATAACATTTGCTTTATAACTATCGCAGAACCTGCTCCGATCTACAAGAACCGAAGCCCGGGAAAATAGAAATATTTCAGCACATAGAACAACGGTGAGCGCCAAAATAAACCCGAACGGTAATTTTCTAAAATTGAAAATAAATGAACTCACTGGATCCCCTTACTCCATATAGCACCATTAGATAAAAACATATCACATAGACTGCCACCCTGACGTAGACAGGGGACTTGATAACGTATAAAAGATCCTTTTTTACAAACTCCACAATCTGTATCAGAACCATAAACCAGGTTATAAAAATGATCATGAAGAGCGTGTTCATTATTCCTGAATTGGGCATGATGTTGAAATTAAATATAAGGCTGCGAAACATTTCATTCGCTTGAGCCATCGATTTTGCCCTGAAGAATAGCCAGCCCAGACATATCAAATGAAAGAAAAATGCAATCCGTATCGTGAGCC
>CAZHIO010000121.1:0-3974 GCA_964532615.1 uncultured Planctomycetia bacterium | reverse complement strand
GTAATTTATCAACATCTTCAAACCTGACCGAATCTATACCTAATTCGATTGCAGCTTTAATGAGGTCTTCTCTATCATCTATATAGAAGAGCGCTTCGCGCCGCGAGCCTGAGCGCCTGATCAGCTCGTCGAATATCTTCCGCTCCGGTTTTATGGCACCGACTTCAAATGAGAGTATGATATCGTCGAAGATATTTATGATGTCGAAAGTTTTCTTTATATGCTCAAAATGAAGAGCGCTTATATTGGATAGAAGGATCAGTTTGTATCTCTTCTTCAGTTCGCGCGCCAGCGCGCACATATCGTCGTCCGCCCAGAATATATTATTCCAGATCTCTACGAATTTTTTGTAGGATATATCAAAGCCGAGAAGCTCTGCGGCCTTAGCGTGAAATTCCGCGGGCGATAGATGTCCCCTCTCAAAAGGCCGCGTGAGGCCGGAATCAAAGAAAGTGTCATAGATCTTCTTGGCGTCTACGTTAAAAAGCTTGGCAATCTTATTAGCCGATATATTATGATCGAAACGTATCAGCGTATTGCCGAGATCAAAAACGATATATTCGTATCGTGAGCTCATCGGTAGTTCACCTTTATAAGAGACAGGCCGCGTGCCGGGGCCGTCGGGCCGCAAAAGCGCCTGTCTTTAGCTGAAAGTATCTTCCTGACGTCTTCGGCCGGTATCTTACCGCGGCCCACATCTATCAGGGTCCCCGCGATATTCCTGACCATATTGTACAGAAATCCGTCAGCTTCGATATCTATATATATCAGATCGCCGCGACGGCTTATCTTAATATATTTTATCGTGCGCACCGATTCTTTCTCTTGGCCGTCTTTAGCCCTAAATGACGTAAAGTCATGCCGCCCGATAAGACATCTGGCGCCCTTTCGCATCATACTCGCGTTCAGCTTAAAAAAACATTTCGACGCGAAACACCTTAAGAACGGATCCATAAAGTCATTATTATATATAGTGTAACGATAGTGCTTGCTCTTGGCGCTCTTCTGAGCGTTGAATCCGGCCCTCGCGTACTCGGCTTTAACTATAAGTATATCTTCGGGTAATTTCGCGTTGAGGGCCATGCGTAGATTATCGAGGGGGATCTTTGATGCGGTCCTGAAGTTCGCTATCTGTGCCGCGGCATGAACGCCGGCGTCGGTCCTGCCCGACGCTATCAGACTGACTCTGCCTCTGACTATACCTCTGATAGCCTTTTCAATGGTATCCTGGACGGTTCTGGCATTTTTCTGGAATTGCCATCCGGAATACCCGGTTCCATCATATCGGATAGTCAGCTTGATATTACGCATCTTACCTGCGGTTGACGGGAGCGGAGTCTTTTTTACTTTATTAACTCCTCGGCTATCTGGATGGCGTTCAGTGCCGCGCCTTTACGGATATTGTCTGCGGCGATCCACATCGAGATACCGTTATTTATGGATTCATCCTGGCGGATCCTGCCTACGAGGGTGTCGTCCTGCCGCTCAGCGTCTATCGGCATCGGATAGAGCTTCTTGTCGGGATCGTCCACAAGTTTAACTCCGGGAGCCTTGGCCATAAGCTTCTTAACTCTGTCCGCGGTTATATGCTTCTTAGTCTCGATATTTATGCTCTCGGAATGCGCGTAGAATACCGGGACTCTGATACAGGTCGCGTTTACATTGATCGAGTTATCACCCATTATCTTGCGCGTCTCGTGTACCATCTTCATCTCTTCCTTGGTGTATTTGTTATCCAGAAATATATCGATCTGCGGTATAAGATTAAAAGCTATCTGATGAGCAAACTCAACCGGCTTTATCTTCTTCTTGGCGAGAAAAGCTCCGGACTGTTCCCAGAGCTCATTGATCTTCTTCTGGCCTGCGCCTGAGACGGATTGGAACGTAGTGACGACGATCCTCTTGATCTTAGCCGCCTTATGTATCGGCCAGAGAGCGACCACCATCTGGATAGTGGAGCAGTTCGGGTTGGCTATGATGCCTTTATGCGTCTTTATCGCCTCAGGGTTCACTTCAGGGACCACGAGAGGCACGTTCTTATCCATTCTGAAGGCGCTGGAATTATCCACACAAACCGCTCCGGCTTTTACCGCGCTCGGTAAAAATTCCAGGCTTCTCGACGCTCCCGCGCTGGCAAGGACTATATCTATATCTCTGAAAGAATCGTGCGTAAGCGTCTCGACATCGTATGACTTTCCGCCGAACCTGAGCTTCTTTCCGGCGGAGCGTTCCGACGCCAACAGCCTCAGCTCTTTTATGGGAAATTTTCTTTCGGCGAGAATGTCTAAGAAGCAGGTGCCGACTGCTCCGGTCGCGCCCATTACGGCAACATTATATTTTTTTCTCATCGGATCACCTTATAGATTTTCGGCGACGAGATCCCCGACTTCTTCGGTCGAATATCCCATCTTACCGGCCGCAAGGCTCTTCATCTTCCCGGAAGCCGCTTTTATCACAGAGTTCTCGATCGCTTTAGCGGCCTCGACCTCGCCTATACTATCCAAAAGCATCCCTCCGGCACAGATGGCCGCAAGGGGATTTATAACATGCTTACCCGTGTATTTCGGGGCGGAACCGCCTATAGGCTCGAACATTGAGACGCCTTCCGGATTTATGTTGCCACCCGCGGCTATTCCCATGCCGCCCTGTATCATAGCCCCCAGATCGGTTATTATATCGCCGAACATATTATCGGTAACTATAACGTCGAACCACTCGGGATTCTTAACGAACCACATAGTCGTAGCGTCAACGTGCGCGTAGTCGGTCTCGATGTCGGTGTACTCCTTCTTAAGCTCATCGAAAGTCCTCTGCCAGAGGTCCCACGCGAATGTCAGAACGTTTGTCTTGCCGCACAGGGTCAGCTTTTTTCTTTTGTTACGCTTTCTGGTGAACTCAAACGCGTACCTCAAGCACCTCTCTACGCCCTTCTTAGTGTTATACGATATCTGAATAGCGACTTCATCTTTTGCGAGCTTATTCCGGAACTCTCCCATTCCCTTATACAGGCCCTCGGAATTCTCCCTCACGACAACAAAGTCTATATCCTCCGGATTCTTGTCTTTCAGCGGACAGAAGCGTGAATCGTAAAGCTTTACCGGCCTTAAATTTATATACTGATCGAGCGCGAACCTGGTCTTCAGCAGTATACCCGTCTCGAGTATCCCCGGTTTCACGTCGGGGTGCCCGATCGCCCCTAAAAATATCGCGTCGAACTTGCGCAGATTATCGAGCTCTTTATCATCGATCGTCTTGCCTGTTTTCAGATATCTCTCTCCGCCGTAGTCGAATGTCTCGTGCGTATAGGAGAAACCGAACTTATCGGAAGCCGCTTTCAGGACTTTCATGCCTTCGGCAACCACCTCCGGGCCTGTTCCATCGCCCGGCATGACCGCTATCTTATACTCTCTCTTACTCATCGCTAACCTTTCTTTGCCTTTCGGCGTTTGGCTTGATTATTTTTCGGGGATCTCCTCGAAGAACTCAGTGAACTTATAAGACCGCCTGATCTTATTATTCTCTGCATGAAAGGCGGATATTTTTCCACCTTATACGTCTCTTTTGTCGTCATATTTCTTATAGCGCCCGATGCGGTATCGACTTTAAGAACATCGCCGTTCTTTATCTTTTCGGACGCTGAGCGCGATTCTATTATAGGGAGCCCTATATTTATGCTGTTTCTAAAGAATATCCTCGCGAAACTCTCCGCTATGACGCAGGAGACTCCGGCGGCCTTTATCGATACCGGGGCATGTTCTCTGGAAGAGCCGCATCCGAAATTCCTTCCGGCCACTATCATATCGCCCGAACGTACGCGCTTAGCGAAGTCTTTATCGGCGTCCTCCATGCAATGCTTCGCGAGATCCTCTTTATCCGTTGTATTAAGGTAACGGGCCGGTATTATCTCGTCTGTACTCCCCCCCTCGCCCCCTCCCTCCGCCCTCCCCTCCCCCCCCCCCCCTCTCACCCCCCCC
>CAZHIO010000120.1:0-3985 GCA_964532615.1 uncultured Planctomycetia bacterium | reverse complement strand
GTGTAATGAAGCGGGTGTATTGATATTTCCATGTTCCGGAGGATCGGATGTGGGCGAGTTATCCGATAGGGCGGCCCGAAAAATGGCTAAATGCGGACAGGCGAAGATGTTTTGTCTTGCCGGTATAGGCGCGCATATTCCTGGTATGATCGAGTCTGCAAAAGCGGGCAACAAACTTATCGCTATTGACGGGTGTCCTGTTTCTTGTTCAAAGAAGACATTAGAGCATGCCGGTTTTAAGGTTATAGCGTATAATCTTAAAGAAATGGGTTTTGATAAGGGGAAAACCGAAGTTAATGAGGAAAATATTGAGAAAGCGACATCAAAAATAGCAGGAGGTAAATTTGAAGAGAATACTTCTAGTTCTTCTAGCGGCTGTTGCACTAGTTAGCAGCAGCTTAATCCTTTCTTCACCAGCTCAAGCAGTGGAGGATGCAAAAGGCACGCACGTCGTTGCCTACTATCTTCATGGCACAATGCGTTGCCCGACATGTCATAAGCTGGAACAGTATTCAAAAGAAGCGATAGAAACTAATTTTAAGGATGCGCTTGCGTCAAAGAAATTGGAATTTAGGGCTGTTAACACAGATGATAAAGGCAATGAGCATTACGTTAGTGATTACCAGTTGTATACAAAATCGCTCATATTGTCATTAATTAAAGACGGCAAGGAAGCGAAGTGGATAAATCTTGATAAGATCTGGGAATATGTCGGCAATAAGCAGAGATTTATTGATTATGTAAAGAGCGGTGTCGCTGATCTATTAAAGGAAGTCCAATGACAGAGCTATTTATAGGTATTGCATCAGCGTTATGGCTGGGGATCCTAACATCCATTAGTCCGTGTCCTTTGGCCAGTAATGTTGCCGCCATTTCGTTCCTCTCTAAAAAGATAGCCCATCCGGCGCTTGTCTTTATTTCAGGGTTGGCGTATACGCTGGGCAGGATGGTTTCGTATGCGATCCTGGGATGGATCATAGTAAGCTCTCTGTTAAGCGTCCCTCAGGTCGCCCAGTTTCTGCAGAAGTACATGGGCAAAGCTCTGGGTCCGCTATTAATTCTCACCGGGCTCATATTGCTTGAGATAATTAATATCCGCCTGCCGGGGCTAACGCTTTCTCAGAAGCAGCATAATAAACTTGCCGAGTCCGGAGCGCCCGGTGCTTTCTTGCTTGGCTTTATCTTTGCTCTGGCCTTTTGCCCAATTTCAGCGGCGCTCTTCTTCGGCAGCCTTATTCCTTTAGCCATTAATAGTAAGAGCGGCATTATCCTGCCGCTTATTTACGGAATCGGCACCGGACTACCGGTTCTTATGTTCGCCGTTGCCATAGCTTTAGGCGTGACATCCTTAAGCCATTGGTTTAATAAGCTCACACGGCTTGAATACTATACAAGAAAGATCACCGGAGCCATATTCATCCTTGTCGGCCTATACTATACAGGGATATATATTTTCAGATTATTTTAAGGTGAACAATTGGAAATAGAGAAGAGTAAGAAATACGAAATCATCGTATTTCCAAATCAAGACGAGAGCTTAAAGGCTCAGCGGGTTTTAGTCTCTAAGGGGCAAGATTTTAAGCATATCTCTACTTTGGCAGTGGTCTTGCCTGAAGAGCGCAGCCAGGAAGCGTGCCTTGCGATTATCAGAGGGAAGGCGCTTATTAGCGGGCATTATCCGTTCTTATATCGTGATTATGAAGAAGACTTCTTTAAGAGAGCCAAAGATTATAAGGTTTCGGAATCAAACGGCGAGCTCTTAAATAGCATTACCCTATGTTATGTAGCGCCCTGCATGGCTGATGAGAAGAAGATACGGCTCATAGGATATTTTGATAGGGACATAGCGGAGATGCTGCCTTATATAAACGCCGTTATCAAAGGCGCCTCATACAATAAGGGTGCCTCGACTTTGACATACGGGAAAGAGCGGCGGCTGATCAATCTGTACAATATTAAAGTGACCATCGCCAAGGCAGACGACATTATTGATGCATGGGTAATTTTAGATGAAGTAAAGAAGCTGGTAAATGATACGTATCGCAGGCGCAACGACATAAAGCCGAGCTACGAGGAGAAGGTCAAGGTAAACGCTTTACAGATTTACGGCTGGCTTCCCAAAACTAATTGCCGTGCATGCGGGGAAGCGACATGTCTTGCGTTTGCGTGCAAGCTTTTATTGGGGGAGCAGAAACTTTTAAAGTGCGTGCCTTTATCAACGGACTCGAAATTGGTTGAGAATAAAAAGATAATGCAGGAGTTAGCCGATGCCCTGGGAATATAATGATTGACGATTTTTTTATGTATGATACAATCGTATAATCGCATATACATATATAAAAAGGAGCGATCCCATGAATGAATATGTAGAGATGTTTAAAGCTCTTTCTGATAAGACTCGGCTAAAGATTCTAATTCTTCTTTCAAAAAAGGAGCTTTGTGTTTGCCAAATCGAGGCAGCTTTGATTATTTCACAGGCGAAAGCTTCTCGACATCTTACCGTTTTAAAGCATGCCGGGCTTGTGAAAGTAAAGCGAGATGGATTATGGATGTATTATTCGCTTGTAGCCCCAAAAAATGAGCTGGAAACAAAAATATTCGATTGTTTCGGAGATTTATTTAGGAAAGAAGTATTCTTTAATAAAGATTTGATGAGTGTAAAGAAATGTAATTTTAAAAGGGGACGTAATAGATGGATGCAAAAACAAAAGAGTTAGTTGGTATAGCCGCGGCTGTGGCTGGGCACTGCCAAAAATGCTTTGCTTATCATTACAATGAAGCAAAGAAGCTTGCGATAGTTCACAAGGATATTAATGAAGTTATTGAGTTTGCTCAAGCTATTAGATCGGCTGGCAATAAGGGTATGGATGAATTTGTGAAAAATGTATGTAGTCAGAAACCATAATAATAGGAGAATCATATGAAGAAAATTGAAATTTACGACCCACCGATGTGCTGCTCTACCGGAGTATGCGGAACGAATGTTGATGAGAAGCTGATAGAATTTGCCAATGCTTTAAAAACGCTCTCCGCCTCAGGCGTTATAGTTGAGCGCTTTAATATGGGACATACTCCCCAGGCTTTTATCGATAATATTAAAGTTAAGGAGCTTCTAGTGGGGGAGGGTGGGAACGCTAAACATACACTGCCGTTCATATTTGTGAATGGTGAGCTTAAATGGTCAGGAAAAATTCCACCGGCAAAAGAACTCTTTAAAGCTTTTGGGATAGAACATACGCCGCAGACAGCCAGTAAGAGCGGTTGTTGCGGTGATTCGGGGTGCTGCTGATGAAGAGTTTAATATCTGAGGCTACGCGTTTTTTATTCTTTACCGGTAAGGGCGGCGTCGGTAAAACTTCCGCTTCCTGTGTTGTTGCGGTTGGGCTTGCTGACCTAGGCAAAAGAGTATTGCTTATCAGCACAGACCCGGCGTCCAACCTTGACGAAGTCCTAGAGACAAAATTAGCATCAAAACCTACAGCTGTTTCTAATGTCGCCAATCTTCACGCGATGAATATCAATCCCATTAAGGCGGCTGAAGAATACAGGAAACGGATGATTGATCCATATAGAGGTGTTTTGCCGGATGAATCAATTAAACAGATGGAGGAGCAGCTTTCCGGAGCTTGTACCGTGGAAATCGCGGGTTTTAATGAATTTTCAAAGTTCATTGGCAATGAAGAGGCCAATATCAATTATGACCACATAATATTGGATACGGCACCGACCGGACATACGCTTCGCCTTTTAAATTTACCTTCAGCATGGAATGATTTTATCGCTTCAAACAAAACCGATAGCTCGTGCCTCGGACCTTTGGCGGGTTTAAAAGAACAACAAAAACTATACCAGAAAGTCGTGGATGAGCTTAAGGATCCCGCTAAAACCACTCTCATCCTGGTATCAAGGCCGGAGAAGATGAGTTTCGATGAAGCGGCAAGGGCAAGTATCGAACTTGGGTCTTTAGGATTGCATAACCAAAAAC
>CAZHIO010000119.1:0-4004 GCA_964532615.1 uncultured Planctomycetia bacterium | reverse complement strand
TGGGCGAACGCGTTCGCTCCGACCCCGGGCTGATTAATAGGTATCGGCACTCCGAAAGCGTAAGAAGCGTATTTCGCGATCCTCCAGGCCTGGTTTAATTTTATGCGCTCATCGAGCACATAACGGCCGCCGAAACCGCTGGAATACTTTATGGCGAGTATCGTGCTGACGAGGTCGGCGTTACCGGCTCTCTCGCCCATGCCGTTCACAGTGGTATTTATATACGCGTCCACGCCGCCGTCTATAGCGGCCTTGGCTCCCGCGAGGGAAACAGCAACGACCATGCCGAGGTCATTATGGCAGTGAAGCTCTATCGGCAGCTTGACCTCTTCGGCTATTATCTTGATCCTGTTATATATAGTGAAGGGGTCATCGTAACCGAGCGTATCGCAGTATCTTATTCTGTCCGCGCCGGCCTTCTTCGCCGCCCTGGAAAACTTTATCAGATAATCGATATGCGTCCTGGAAGCGTCTTCGGCGTTAACGCCCAACAGCTTTATGCCGTGTTTACGCGCCGCATGCACCGCCTCCGTCATCTCTTTAATAACATCCTCTTTGGTATACTTACCGGCGAACTTTCCGCTTATCATCTGTTCCGATGTCGATATGGAGATGTTCATATTTTCGACCTTTGTCATCTTGCAGGCCTTCTCCACGTCCTGCTTGATAGCCCTGATCCAGCCGCTCAGCACAATGGGCTTCAGCACTCCCATCTTGGCGAGTTCCAAATTTGCGTTCAGATAGTTGGTCTCGTGACGCGTAGTGGGAAAGCCGAACTCGGACTGACAGACGCCCATATCGTTCAGGTACATATTTATCATGGTCTTCTGCAGTTTGGCCAGGCCCAATCTTGAAGTCTGAACTCCGTCCCTGTTCGTTACGTCCAGTATATATATCTTCTTCTGCTTTGCCATTATCCGGATAATCCTCCTATGCTTATACTTTAACTAATTTTACGCCGTAGATATTCGGCGCTTTCCGTATCTCATCCAGCACATTCTTCGGCACGTCGCTGTCTATGTTCAGTATGCTTACGGCCGTTCCGCCCTTAGTCTCGCGGCCAAACGACATGCCCGCGATGTTGACGCCGTTCTTGCCTAATATGGTACCGATCTGGCCTATGATGCCGGGAACATCCTTGTTACTGGTAAATAGCATATAGCCTTCCGGCACCGCGTCGACGTAAGACTCGTCTATCCTGACTATGCGCGGATGGACCTTGGTGAAGAGCGTACCCATGAGCGAGCTCTTCATCTTATCCGTTTCAACCTCGACTATGATCAGGCTGGCGAAGTCCCGCACTTCGGCGGTCTTAGTCTCCACTATGTTGATACCGCGCTCTTTAGCGATAACCATGGAATTGACAAAATTAACGGTCTCCTGAAGTATGGGCGTGAGTAGGCCCTTGATCACCGACAGCGTGAAAGTTGAAGTATCATATTTCAGAATATCGCCTACGTATCTGATCTTCACCTTCTTCACGTGGCCTTCCACGAGCTGAGCTTGTATCGACCCCATCTTCTCGGCTAATTTAAGGTACGGATCGATCACTTTGCACATTTCCGGCTCTACGCAAGGCACGTTTACGGCGTTCCGGATACATCCTCCTATAAGATAATCCCGGACCGTATTGGCGACCTCTATGGCGACGTTCGTCTGAGCCTCTTCGGTGGAAGCTCCGAGATGCGGCGTCAATATGACTTTATCAAGTTTTAATAATTTATTATCTTTCTGCGGCGGCTCATCTTCGAATACATCAAGCGCCGCGCCGGCCACTTTACCAGCCTCGACAGCTCTTACGAGAGCGGCTTCGTCTATGATCCCGCCTCGGGCGCAGTTAATAAGACGCACATTCTTCTTCATCATATCGAACTGTTTATCCGATATCATATGGTTCGTCTGCTCGGTCAGAGGCGTATGCACCGTAATATAATCGGCGTTCTTAAATAAAGTATCCAGATCGGCCGGCTCCATCCCCAGCTCTTTAGCGCGGTCCATCGAGAGATACGGATCATAAGCCAGGATCTTCATACCGAAGCTTATAGCGCGCTTGGCCACTTCAGTGCCGATACGGCCTAACCCGCATATGCCCAGCGTCTTGCCGTAAAGTTCATGTCCCATGAATTTCTTGCGTTCCCACTCCCCCTTCTTCATCGACAGATCAGCCGCAGGAATATTTCTTGATAGGGCAAGCATCATCGTAAACGCGTGCTCCGCCGTGGATATGGTATTCCCGGCGGGCGTGTTGACAACGATTATACCTTTTTTGGAAGCGGCTTCCACATCGACATTGTCAAGGCCGACTCCGGCTCTTCCTATTATCTTAAGCTTATCGGCGGCCTCTATGATCTCCTTAGTAGCCTTAGTGCCGCTGCGGACGACCAGCGCATCATAATCCTTTATGCAATCTTTCAGCTGTTCGGGAGTGAGCTTCGTATTAACGTCGACCGTCAGGTCTTTTTCCTTCTGCAGGATCTCAACGGCCTCTTTCGAAAGTGAATCGCTTATCAGAACTTTGTATTTCATCTTACATTCTCCCTAATATTTTAACAGCCGCCTCGGTGCCGCTTCCGGCCTTAAAACTATGCCCCATCTTCGCGAGCGCGGCCTCGAGAGCTTTAATCGATTCTAATGTATGCTCCTTATCTATACCGCCCATATGAGCGGCCCTGAAGAGCTTGCCTTTAAGCTGTTCCTGTCCTCCGGCGAATGTTACGCCGTATTCCGTCTTAAGGGTCTTTATGAGAGCGTCGGCATCCATCCCTGCCGGGGTATTGACCGCGGAGACCGCATTGGAAGGGGACTTCGAGAATAGAGTCAGCCCTATCGCTTTCGCGGCGTCTCTGAACGCGTTAGCCTGGGCGGTATGCTCGCTTATCACGTTATCTATGCCTTTACCGTTTATGGTCTCGAGCGCTTTCCTCAGACCTATAACGAGCGTTATCGCCGAAGTGAACGGCGTATCGGTATCATCCATCGCCTTCTTGTATTTTTTAAAATTGAAATAGAACTTAGGTAATTTTGAAGTCTCTACGGCTTTCCATGCTTTCTGGCTGACCGAACAGAACGCCAGTCCCGGAGGTATCATCAGGCCTTTCTGGGACCCGCATACTCCTATGTCTACTCCCCACGCGTCATTCTCAAACTTATCGGCGCCGAGGCCGCTTATTACGTCTACTACGAACAGGGCGTCCGTAGCTCTCACTATCTCGCCTATCGCCTTAATATCGAATACCGTCGCGGTAGAAGTCTCGCAAAGAGTCGTATACACCCCTTTTACTCCGGGGTTTGCCTTAAGAAGATCTTTAATATCGGCCGGGCATGGTCCGGAACCCCACGGAACATTAAGCGGGATGACCTCCACTCCGTAGGCTTTGGCTATATCGCCGAAGCGCTCTCCGAACTTTCCGCCGCGCACGACTATGATCTTATCTCCGGGAGAACAGACATTGACGACCGACGCCTCCATGGCGCCTGTGCCGCTGGAAGTAAAAGTGAATACGTCTCCGGAGGTCTTGAATATCTTCTTTAAACCGTCGGTGACATCCTTAAATATACCCTGATACTCTTTGGTCCTGTGATGGATTATAGGCTTGGCCATTTCGATCCGTATATTTTCAGGTACCGGCGTCGGGCCGGGCGTCATCAGATATTTATTTGCCATATCATTCTCCCCTTCCGCTATGAATCTTATTTATTTTTAGCCGCGTTAGTTATAACTTCGTCTACTACTCCGTACGCTTTCGCCTCTTCGGCGGACATGAAGTAATCTCTCTCCGTATCCTTCTGTATCTTTTCCAGCGGCTGCTTAGTATGTTTGGCGAGTATCAATTCCAGCTTCGCGCGCAGTTTCAGGATCTCAGTCGCCTGAATACTTATGTCGGTCGCCTGCCCCTGTACTCCGCCCCACGGCTGATGTATCATTATCCGCGCATGCGGAAGAGCATAACGCTTGCCGGGGCTTCCCGCGGCCAAAAGCACCGCGCCCATGCTCGAGGCCTGTA
>CAZHIO010000118.1:0-4020 GCA_964532615.1 uncultured Planctomycetia bacterium | reverse complement strand
GAAGCGCCGCTATAGCCGCAAATACTTCATCTCCATCCGCTTCCGCTATGAGTGTCCAGCCGACGCTAAACTCTTTATTTAGGGCGTCTCCGTTCGAAGCGCCTGCGACTGTTTTGTCTCTGTAATCTTTATAAACACCCGCCGTCTCGCCTTTTCCGGACTGATACAGCTTGACCGGCAGAGTGTCAATCTTCTGTTTTAAGAAGGCATCTTTTGAGAACCTGGAATCGGTTATCATATAGCCGTCTTTATTTACGATATACATCTCTCCCGTATCACCCAATCCTTCGGTATCCGATAGGATCTTATTCAATTCTTTCGTTTCTATCCGATTAACCATAATGCCGATAAGTTCTCCCGTGACTTTATCTTTAAGCGGCATGGACACGGCTATACACTGCTTGCCGTCGGGAGAGAGATACGCGTCTTTAAGATGGGTTCCTTTCTTTCCTTCGATGTAATACACGTCGTTTGCTTTATCGCTCCCGATAAGGGCCTTGTCCGTTGAAGCTATAACCTTTCCGGATTTATCCAATATCATAGCGGTCTCGATATCCGGATCAACGGGAGCCTTATCTTCAATGAGATAATCGCTGAGCTCATTTGTCAGGCGCGCGGCATCCGGAGAGTTTTCATCGATCTTCTTTGTTGTAGCGCGTATATATTGATCTGAGGCGAACCCGGCGGTAACTTTACTCTTAGTTCTTAAATATCTGATCACAGCCTCTTCCCTGCCCTGCGACGTAGCTTTTAATCCCTCTATCGCCTGATGCTTCATCGCTTTATCCGCCAATATGTATGTCGCCACACTCATGGCTATGAGCGGTATCAATGAGACCATCAGGAATGCCGCGACAAGTCTTACTTTCATGCTGCCTTTAACTCTATTTCGCCTATCCATAATCATGCTCCTTTTTTTATGCTCTTTATCTCGTCGCAATTCAATATATTATCAAGCTCCAGTAGGACAAGTATATTCTTACCCAGCTCGATCTGGCCTTTAGTAAAATCCGCCAGGCGCCCCTTTATAGTAGCCAGCGGAGGCTGTATCGACTCTTCCTCTATCTCAAGCACTTCATCGACATCGTCTACCATTACGCCTATCAGGCTTCCGCTGATATCCGTGACTATAGCTTTGGTCGCCTCCAGACCTTCTTTCTTTTCCAGGCCTAAGAAGTACCTTATATCTATCAAAGGTATTATATCGCCGTGCAGATTGGTAACCCCGGTTATGAACTGCGGGGAATTCGGCACCTTAGTTATCAACGCGGGCTTAAAGACTTCTTTGGCATCGGTTATATCTATGCAGTAACGCTCGGCGCCGAGAGAGAACGACAATACCCTGATCATGGGCTTCGCCTCTATGTCCGAGGCCACATAATCCTCATCGGCTTCTATTATTATCTTTTCGGGGCTTTCCATATTAAGCGATTTAAACCCTCTTCTTAAGCTCTACCTTACTGTGTATATGACTAAGGCCCGTCTTATCCTCAAGCGATAAGAGTTTTTCGATATCCGCGACTAAGATCAGTCTCTTGCCGATCTTCGTTACACCGACAAGATATTCCGCCTTGCGCAGGATCTCGTCGGGAGCTTCTATATTGGCCGGATCTACCGTTATGACTCCTACGATGCTGTCAACGGCTATGCCGAGTATATGACTATGGGCTTCTACGATAAGGACTCTGTGGAATACCGTGCCGTGTTCGGAGTCGAGGCCTAATTTCTTCCGCAAGTTCACGATCGGGACGACTTTACCCCTTAAGCTTACCACGCCCTCTATGAAGTCCAGAGTTCCGGGTATGGGTGTGACCGCCTTTATGCGCCTCACCTCTCGCACACCGTCAATATTGACGGCGTACTCTTTGTCTTTCAGGTTAAAGCATAATAGATGCATGGGTTTCCTTATATTCTTACCCGGCCATCTTGAGAAGCTCGATGCTGTTCTTGCAGACGCTGGATAACGTGGCGGCGTTGAAACCGCCGCTATAGGCAATTATATCATACGCTTTAAACTTTGACAAAACAGTTAAAGTATTTCTGTACTCCCGCAGGGCGGCGTCTCTGAGGCCCCTCGCCTTATATATGTTGGCCAGCCCGAGATGCGCCAGGGAGAACTCTTTCTCCAGATAGAGCGCTTTCTTAAAACTCCTCTCGGCCTCGTCGACAGAATTCTCTTCCTCATAAATAGTCCCGAACAGATAATATGCCGGGGCAAACATAGCGTCCTTGGCGAGGGCTTTATTAAGGCTGTCTCTGGCGTCTCCGAGACGGCCCTGATTGATATTCACTTCCGCTTCAAGATAATACGGCTCGGGGTCTTTGGTGTCAAGATCCGAAGCTTCCTTTATGAGCGAACGCGCCAGTTCGTAATTCTTTGTATGTATAGCCGCCACCGCCCGGGCGATGGTCTCCTCGGACTTTTGCGACCGGCGCGCCTTTCCCGGGGCCTCCGCCTTCGCCGTTTCTTTAAACTCAAATACCGGCTCCGGAAGCGGCTTGACCGGCTTGGGCCTGCCGGCGCCCGGCCCTTCATGCACCGGCGCCTGAAGGCGGGCTTCTTCGCGCGAAGATTTTATCTTATCGTAATATATCGCGTCGCCCCAATCCATCATCTTAAAACTGTCGCTTATGTATTGAAGAGTCTCGGAATATCCTATAAACAGATGCCCGTCTTTATCGAGGCTCTTCTCGAATTTCGCTATAACCCTCTTCGTCGTCTCCGTCTCAAAATATATCGTTACGTTCCTGCAGAATATCAGGTCGAACCCTCCGGGATAATCTTCATCCATGAGATTGAAGAACCCGAAGTTCACCATCTTCTTGATCTCTTCGCGTATCTCGTATCTTTCGTCGGAAGGCGAATTCGGCTTCTCTTTAAAGTAGCGGCTTAAATTCCCCTTGTCTACGAGCCTGACGGAATTCACGCTGTAGGATCCCCTCTGCGCCTTTGCTATAGCTTCCATCGAGGCATCGGTTGCGAGTATGCGTATATCCCAGTTCTCGATATCCCGTATTACGTCTTTAAGAACAATCGCTATGGTATAGGGTTCTTCGCCGCTTGAACACCCGGCAGACCATATACGTATCGCCGGCTTTTCCAGGCCTAAGGCGCCTGCTTCACGGACCTTTCTCTCTATAAGCTCGGGCAGTATCTTATCTTTCAGCGCTTTAAAGTGCGGTTCATTCCTGAAGAAGTATGTGTGGTTTATTGTGAGGCGGTTTAACAGCTCCCGAAGCTCGTCTTCCCTTTCTTCGGACAGCGTGAGATAGTTGCAGTACGTCATCGGCGTGTCTATGGAACGGTCCTTCATCCTGCCGTATATCACGCCGTCTAAGTCTTTCAGATCGTAGTCTCTAAAGTAGAGTCCGGTGCGGCTGTTTATGTAGCTCTTAAATTTTATCCTTATATCATCCGGAAGCGCCGTCGTTATTTTTTGCAGCATGGCAAAATAATGTTAACGGTCGTTCCCTTGCCTTCGACGCTGTCTATATTGATCCTTCCGCCGAACGATTGCAGGTTAATAAGGGCGGTAAAGAGGCTGCGGCCGGCGCCTTCCCTTTTGCGCTCCTTCGTAGTGAAGAACGGTTCAAATAATTTCGATATATTGTCCTTGGAAATACCGGAACCTTTATCTTCGATCGTTATAACATATTCCGGATTACCATCCACGCTATCCGGCGCCGGTGAGGCATGAGCCCTTACTATGATCGATCCTCCCGACGGCATGGCTTCTACGGAGTTGATCAGAATATCCGTAACGATCTTATCGACCTGGCCTTTATCGGACTCGACACAAACATCTTCGCGCGCTATATCTTCCTTTATATCGATGTTAGGGGCGGACTTCTTCGCTTTAAATCCGCTCAGTATGCCGCGAAGCATATCGGGAGCGTTGACCTTCTCTCCCGTTCTTTTACCGGTTTTTGAATAAACGAGAAACGTGCTAAGGATGTCACTCGCCCTGACGGCCGCATTCTTTATCATGTCTATAAACTTCCGGGTATCATCGTCGGCAC
>CAZHIO010000117.1:0-4058 GCA_964532615.1 uncultured Planctomycetia bacterium | reverse complement strand
ATGGTTGCCCATACGGTCCTAAGCCGTACGCGTCTGCCAGTTCCGCCACGCCCGCAAAGTCGATCTAACTGTTAATAACTGTATGCTTTTGTCCCGCCGTCTCTGTCTATTAACTGTTACAGGCGGGGCCACGCCCGCAGATATAATTACTATTAAGAGCGAAGTAAGAACTTGTTCTACAAAGCTCTCCTGTAAGCCCGACGTAGGGAAGATTTAAACCTCCCCTACGTTCTAGGAACTAGGAACTAATAACTAAGAACTAACTTGGCGCGCCCGGGGTGATTCGAACACCCAACTTACTGGTTCGAAGCCAGTTACTCTATCCAGTTGAGTTACGGGCGCACAGTACCTGACTTATTTTGGTTCTCCCGCACGATGCTTATATCTTAGACGGACTTATTAATATGTGTCGTGCGGGATTAAATTCGGCCTCACCGTAAAGCAACTGTCTAAACTTATGTCGCTATCGCTCCATAAGTTTGGGCCTCATTTAAGAAGCCAGTTACTCTATCCAGTTGAGTTACGGGCGCACACTACATAACTTATTTTGGCATCATAAAAATGCAACCTGACAACATTATATAAAATAATAGTTGACAATGCTACACAATAATGGTATTCTTTACGCCGTGGTAAATGGTTATTCAGATATCTATAAGCCGTGAGGATGATACTATTAACCTCGCGGCTTTTTTCTCCATATCTGACATTTACCTAATTTGAACGGAAGGAGGTAGTTAGCAATGGTAAAAGGTAAAGTAAAGTGGTTCAATGACGCAAAAGGTTACGGCTTTATCACTCCGGAGAACGGCAAGGATGTATTCGTACATCACAGCGCGATTCAGGGTGACGGCTTCAAGACCTTAGCAGAAGGCCAGGAAGTTGAGTTTGAAATAACTCAGGGCCCTAAGGGCGAACAGGCCACGAACGTCGTAAAGTCGTAATTGCTGTAATATAGCAGCAAATGATAAGAGAGCAGGCGTAAACCTGCTCTCTTATTTTTTATGTATGATCGCTCTAAGGAATTATTTTACGCGCCGAGGTGCCCTATGTCTTATATATTCGATTATAGGCGGCAGAATAGAGATGAATATTATCACGAAAATAACGAGTGTAAAGTTCTCCTTAATAATGGGCATATTCCCGAAAAAGAATCCTCCGAGAACGAAGAGGCCAACCCATAGAAAAGCTCCGATTACGTTGTAGGCGAAGAAGTATCCGTAGCTCATCTTGCCTACCCCCGCGACGAAAGGCGCAAAAGTCCTTACTATAGGGACGAATCTGGCGAATATTATCGTCTTGCCGCCGTATTTTTCGTAAAAATTATGCGTCTTTTGCAAATATTCTTTCTTAAATATGCGCGAATTACTTTTTTGAAAGACTCTATCTCCCAGCAATTTTCCGACTGCGTAATTGACACTGTCGCCTATAACTGCAGCGGCAAAGAGAACTCCACCAAGCCATAATATATTGAAAGAGCCTATGCCGGCAAGCGCGCCCGCGGCGAAGCGCAATGAGGCGCCCGGCAGAAAAGGAGTAACTACAAGACCCGTCTCGGCGAACACGACCGCGAACAACAGCAGATACGACCACAATCCTAAACTCTGGATAATTGTATTAAGGTGCTTATCTATATGTATTATAAAACTTATGAGATCGGATGCGAATTCCACGATATCTAATCCCCCTTTTCTTGTTGCAAGGCTCTGCCGCGCCTGAGATATTTTAGAATAACAAAGATCACGGTATAGGCAGCCACCCCTATAATTAAAGAGACTACCGCATATCCGGCGAGGATCGGATTTAACACTTTATACACCCCGGCATCCAGCAAATTTCTCCAGTGAAAGTCCTTTATCAGGAGCGACCACTCTCCCTGAAGAGCCTGACGGTTCACACCTGTTATTATCGCCCCCGCCTTCAAAGAAAATATAAATACAGGGATACTCAACCATGTATTTGTCAGGATGCTTCCGAGAAGAGCGCTGGCGCGGTTTACTCTGAGCAGAAAAGCAAGCCCTAAAGCGGCTATGGGGCCGGCACCCGGCAATACCCCGGTGAATACACCTATCCCGAAACCTAAAGCTATCCTCTGAGGATTATCATTTATCCTGAAAAGTTTAATATAAATATATTTGAAAAATCTCGCTGCCTTTTCCGGTAAGGATCTATTTGCCATCTCTGAACTTTTCCGGATGATGCCTTACCACTTGCGCTTGTACTAAATATATGACGTCTTCGGCTATATTGGTCGTGTGGTCGCATATCCTCTCCAGAAAGCGCGCTATCAATAATAGTTGAACCGCCCGAGGAGCCGTCGAACCGTCTTTCGCCATATACTCTTCGATAAGTTCTTTCTGTATAGAGTTGCGGCACCCGTTAGCCTCAGGATCAGACATCAACACTTTACGAGCCAGTTCTATATCGCCTTTAATAAATGAGTCTATAGCCATCTTGACCATATTTTGGGCTATAGTTGCCAGCTTGGGTATATCGACTAAGGGTTTTAATAATGGTTTGTCCACTATCTCAAGCGTGCGCTGAGCTATATCCACAGCTATATCGGCAATCCTTTCAAGCTCAGCGTTGATCTTCATGCCTGTAGTTATAAAGCGCAGATCCTTAGCCATCGGCTGATATAAAGCTATCAGATCTATGCACTTTTCATCGATGGTCAGCTCCAGCTCATCGACATTTTTGTCATTATCTATTACGCTCTTCGCGAGATCCCCATCCCTGTTCTTAAGCGCTTCAATAGATTTGAAGATAGCCTCTTCGGCAAAAGCGCCCATCTTAAGCAGTTCTGTTTTCAGATCTTTCAACTCCAGATCAAAATGCCTCTCCATGCCATTCTCCTTATCTAACGGATACTACCCGTATCTTCCGGTTATATAATCTTCCGTACGCCTGTCTTTAGGCGCCGTAAATACATCCTGCGTCCTGCCAAATTCTATCAGCTCCCCTAAAAGCATAAAACCCGAATCATCGGATACGCGCGCCGCTTGCTGCATATTATGAGTAACTATAATTATGCTGTATTTTGTCTTGAGTTCACGCATAAGCTCCTCCACTCTTGCGGTCGCCTGAGGGTCGAGTGTCGAACATGGCTCGTCCATAAGGAGCACATCCGGTTTGACCGCTATAAGCCTGGCTATGCAGAGCCTCTGCTTCTGTTCAAGCGATAATCTCAGGGCTGGCATATTAAGCTTGTCTTTTAATTCATCCCATAAGAGCACGCCCTTAAGGCTCATCTCCACGATGCCGTCAAGTTCGCTTCGCTTAATGCGCTCGGCGTGGATCTTTTCACCGAACACTATATTCTCATATACGGATAACGGGAACGGGTTCGGGCGCTGGAAGACCATCCCTACTTTTTTTCGCAACTGCACGAGATTGGCTCCGGCGCTGACAATATTTTCACCGTCTATCAATACCTCTCCGGAAGTGCGAACGCCGTCGATCAGATCGTTCATCCTGTTAAAGACGCGAAGAAGCGTCGATTTTCCGCATCCGGACGGACCGATGATCGCAGTGATCTTATTCTCGGCGAAAGACGAATTAATGTCCTTTAGTGCTTGAAAAGACCCGTACCAGAGATTAAGATTTTTTGTAACTATGGTAGCCATTATCCGAATTTTCCTCTGATGTAATCGTCGGTACGCTTATCTTTCGGCACGGTAAACATCTTATCCGTGGTATCTATCTCTACCAGCTCGCCGCTCAGGAAGAATGCGGTCCTGTCGCCTACCCTGGCGGCCTGTTTAACATTATTGGTAACCAGGACGATCGTATAATGCTCTTTAAGCTTCACCATAGCGTCTTCAACTTTGGCAGTCGATATGGGGTCGAGGCCGGAACACGGCTCGTCAAATAAGATCACTTCCGGCTCTACAGCAAGCGTTCTGGCTATACACAATCTCTGCTGCTGACCGCCCGATAATTTGAAAGCGGACTCTTCAAGTCTGTCCTTTACCTCTTCCCACAGATAGGCCTCCTGTAGCGCCTTAGTCGCTCTGGTCAATAATTCTCTCTTGTTCCTCTCTCCATGCATCCTCATT
>CAZHIO010000116.1:0-4081 GCA_964532615.1 uncultured Planctomycetia bacterium | reverse complement strand
TTCTATCTCGACCAGCGGCCGTCACGGTTAGCCATGCATACGGTATCGAAAGGGAAGAGGGTCCTCGACCTATTCTCTTATATAGGCGGTTTTTCGATACATGCGGCTCTCTCCGGAGCCTCTAAAGTGACGGCGGTGGATATAAAAGAGGATTGGCTGGAACTCGGCAGAAAGAACGCGGCCCTTAACAAAGTCGCGGATAAGATAGATTTCGTAAAGGCTGACGCTTTCAGATATCTGGAAAAAGCATCGGTGTCGCTCGAGAAGTTCGATCTTATAATCGTAGATCCTCCGTCATTCCTGAAAGCGCGCGACTCTCTTGTCAGCGCTTCGAAAGGATACAGAGAGTTGAATTGCACGGCAATGAAATGTCTTAGCGAAGACGGCGTACTGGCGACTTTCTCGTGTTCTCATAATATGCCGAACATGGTCTTCTCCGAAGTATTAAAAGAAGCGGCGAAAAAGTGCGGTAAAGAGCTGACGATACTGAAGAGATGCCGTCAGGCGGAGGACCATCCTATAGTTCGCGCCATACCCGAAACGGAGTATCTTAAAGGATATTTCTTTAAAGTGAGATCTGCAGCATAGAGGTGAAGATATATGTGCGCAAAATTCAGCCAGGTCCTGGAGAGGCTTATACCGGAAGGCGCGGTAAAAGAAAAGTTCAAGAGCTCTTACTACAGCCTTTATTATAACCGGAAACATTTTAAAGAGAATAACTTCCGGGTTTATTATAAAGACGGTCATTTCGAATACGGATTTGACGAAGGCGTAAAGTTCGCGTCATATGAGAATATGGCGGATGAGCTTAAGCGCTCACTGAAAGGATATCTCGGGCGATATGCTTTAAGAAGCGGCGATACCGTAATAGATTGCGGAGCATACATCGGTGAGTTCACATTATATGCCGCGAAAGCCGTAGGCCCGTCCGGGAAAGTGATCGCGTTCGAGCCGGACGATAAGATATATAAAAGGCTACTTGCCAACATAGAGCTCAACGGTCTTAAGAACGTGATACCGGTAAAGAAGGGGCTCTGGAGCTCCGACGGCGTTATGAGATTCATCGGAGATGATATCAGGGGTTATTCGTTTATCGTGGCGGAAGACGCCGTCGGAACGGTAGACGTACCGGTGACGAGCATAGACAACGAGCTCTCGAGGCTCGGCATCCGCGGCGTTAATTTCATAAAAGCGGACGTGGAGGGCGCGGAACTCGAATTTATAAAAGGAGCCGGCAGGACGCTTATGCAGGATAACGTCAACCTTGCCATCGCCTCATACCATATGGTCGACGGTAAAAAAACCTGTTTTGAGCTCGTAAAGATGCTGGAGAATCTCGGATACAGAGCCGAGACGGCTCATCCCGGGCATCTTACGACATACGCGAGGAAGAGATGAAATTCGACATAAGAAAGATATTCGATTGGCAGGTGATGCTCGGTTTAATATTGGTGGGGCTGTCGGCTTTAGTCTATTTTATACATTATCTTATATTCAGAGATGCCAGGCACATATTTATATACCTCATCGGCGATATAGCTTTTGTATTCATAGAGGTGCTTCTGGTCACTCTCGTTATCCACAAAGTGCTCGCTATCAGGGAGAAGAAGGCTCTTCTTAACAAGCTCAATATGGTGATAGGCGCTTTTTACAGCGAAGTCGGGACAAAACTCATAAAACTGTTCTCGTCTTTTGACCGGTGTTCCGCAGAGGTGGCCAAAGAGCTCGTGGTGAAGAAAGACTGGACCGATAATCAGTTTGAAATAGTGCGCGCGAAGATCGCGGCTCATACCTGCCCCATAGATTGCCGCGCCGGAGATCTTGAGCTCATGAAGGAATTCCTTGTCGCCAAGAGAGGTTTTATGCTGAGGCTTATGGAGAATCCCAATCTTCTTGAACATGAAACTTTTACGGATCTTCTATGGTCGGTATTTCATCTTACCGAAGAGCTTGAGAACAGAGCCGGTTTTAAAGACCTTCCGAAATCGGATTATGAACATCTCGGCGGTGACATAAAGAGGGCGTATGCCATTTTAATATCCGAATGGCTTGCTTATATGATGCATCTCAGAGCCGACTACCCATATCTCTTTTCGCTCGCCCTTCGCACTAATCCCTTCGATCCGGCGGCCTCGATAACAGTCCGATAGAATAACGCTAAAATTCTTGTATGCGCAAACCCCATTTGATATAATCTTATCAAATAAATGATCAATAGAGCGATTATCATATCCCTGGCATTCCTGACAATTGCAGCTCCGCGCCTGCAAGCCGGCGAAATATTCAAAACCACCGAGATCAAGACCCTTACGTTAAAAGACGCCATAAATACCGCAATATTGAATAATCGTTCGATCCAGATACAGGAGGAGCAGGTCGATTATGCAAGGGCCGGTATCATGTACGCCAAGAGCGCTTTTCTGCCTAAGGTAGGCGCGAGCTACAGCTATACGCTTAACGATGCTGTCCCGACCGTAGGCGAGGGGCAGCCGGGCGCAAGAAAAGACCCCGGAGTATTTTTCGGTTTTAAAAATGATAATACTTTAGCCCTCTCCGCTACCGAGTCCGTTTATAACGGCGGAGCCGACATCGCCTCGCTGAAACAGTCCAAGCTCAACCTGAAAGTCCAGGAGGAGACGCTGCGCTCGGCGAAGCTCGATGTAGAATTCGAGACCAGAAGATTATTTTACGGGCTTCTCCTGGCTTATGAGACTCTGCGAATAGCGCAGGATCTTGTCGACCAGGCACAGGCCCATTATGACCATACTGAAGATATGTTTAAGCAGGGGACCGCATCCAAGTTCGACGTTCTGCAGTCAAAAGTCCAGGTCTCCAAACTGATGCCGCAGCTTATAAGCGCCCAGAACGCGATCGATATTATAATGGCTGATTTTAAGAAGCTTCTCGTCATAAAGATGTCCGAGCCTATCGCGATCGACGGAAAACTCGGCTATAAGGTGATAGATATAATGGAGAACGAATTTTTGCGCGAAGCGTACAGCCGTAATCCGAGGATGATATTGAAACTTTTAGGCATAGATATCTCGAAGTGGGCGATCGAGTACGCTAAAGCAGGCTGGCTGCCGCAAGTCAGCGCCAGCGCGAACTACACATTCCAATCCGACACTATAGACGTGCTGATCCTTCCCAGACAGAGCCTCTGGAACGTCGGAGTCGTCGCGTCGATCGCGCTATTCGACGGTTTTGCCACTAAGGCCAAAGTCGATCAGGCAAAGGCTCAGTATAATCAGGCGCGGCTCTCAAAAGACGACGTATCGGATCAGATAGCCCTCGATATAAAACAGGCGTGCCTTAACTTAAAAGAGTCGAAGACCGTTATAGATTCCCAGGAGGCGTGTATAACCGAGGCCACAGAAGCGCTGAGGCTCGCGAATGTGCGCTTCGATAACGGCGTCGGTATAAACCTGGACGTATTGGACGCGCAGACCTCATTGGCGCAGGTCGAGCAGAATCTTGCGCAGGGCATTTATGACTACCTTATGGCTAAAGCCCAGGTAAACAGGGTCATAGGCCATCAAAGTTCCGGAGAGGAAAATTATGGCACTGGATATTAAAGCGAAACTGAAGGATAGAGATCCCGGTACGGTAAATAAGAGAAGAAAGAAATTAATATTGTTACTTGTGATAGCCGCGATCGCCGCAGGCGTTTCGTTCGCGCTAAACGCGTTCTTTAACGTAGAAGGCAGCCGCAGTATAAAAGTGTCGGGCAACATAGAAGGTAACGAGGTTAAGATCTCTTTCAGAGTGGCGGGCCTTATCCAGGAGCTTCTGGTTGACGAAGGGTATGTTATAAAGATAGGCGATGTGCTGGCCCGTCTCGATAAGACGCCTCTTATGCAGCAGCGCGACGAAGCCGCGGCGGCTGTGAAGCTGGCGGAAGCGCAATATGAGTTTGATAAACTCGAGTACCTGCGCGCGGAAAACCTCTTTAAAGAGGGGGCCGTATCCGCCCAGCAGAGAGACGCGGCGAAGACGAAAGCGGATACCGATAAATCCAATATTGATAAACTTAACGCCTCTCTTTCACTGGCAGTGCTTAATCTGACGTGGGGGGATCTCG
>CAZHIO010000115.1:0-4111 GCA_964532615.1 uncultured Planctomycetia bacterium | reverse complement strand
TGCCGCGTCAATGGAGGTTGTTACAATTAGCATAGGAATAAAAGGCGAAAATCTTATTTTTCTAATCTCACAGATGCGGGGTGGATCGACACTTGTTCAGAATATCCTGAGCGGTCATCCGGAGATTCATACATTGCCTGAACCATGGGTAGCTCTGCCTGCACTCTCGACCATGTATACCAGGAAGATAGATAGGGAGTACAATACTGACTATAATCTATATTGGGCCAGGACCGCGATAACTGATTTTGTTAAGAGGCTTCCCAAGGGTGAAGAGGATTATCTTGAGGGGATGCGCCGGATGCATGCGCATCTCTATGAATGTGCCATGACAGGCTCAAATCGCAAATATTTTCTGGATAAAGGGCCCCGCTATTATCTCATCATTCCTGAGCTTGTTAAGGTGTTTCCCGCGGCAAAATTCATCATATTATTGAGAAATCCTTTGGCAGTTTTTACATCCATCAATAATACCTGGATGAAGAATGATTTCAGCTCTATATATCAATTTAAGCTCGACCTGCTTAAGGCGCCGCGACTTCTTCTTGAGGGAATAAAATTATTAGGCCCGCGGTGTGTGGTTGCTCATTACGAGCATCTACTGAAAGACCCGGAAGCGGAAGTCAGCGCTATTTGCGATGGACTACGGATTGACTTCTCACCGGATATGTTGAATTACAACCATAAAGAAGCGTATAAAAATTCACTCGGGTATAAAGAACAGCGGGATGAATATAAGAGCGGCCGGCCGGATAGCGGCAATGCCGACCGTTGGGCCTTATCACTTAAAGACCCGCATGTATGGCGTCTTACTTATGATTATATGCATTATCTGGGAAAAGACCTTTTGAATGATATGGGATATTCTTATTCTGAGCTACAAAAAGTTCTTGATGCGCACAACCCGGGTTGGTTTCGTACTGCAACCAGAACGTCTCTTTTGCGGTTGCTCAAAAAAATAAATACAACGAAAATGCTGAAAATAAAACTTAACCTACATAGGAGGGGAGGGAGTACATGATATTTAGATTGCTTGATAATAAAGTTGTCATATCTGCTAAAGGCAAAAATAAAATCCTAAACTTCCGTTTTGCCAATACGGGAATGCTGCCTGATATTTTTAATGAAATATTTGTTGATAAAGTCTACTTTAAAGATTTCGGAAAAGGCAGGATTTTTTCGATAAATAAGAAGGACACGGTAATTGATATAGGCGCAAATGTAGGGTTCTTCTCGGTTTATGCCGCAAACTTAGCCTATCAAGGCAAAGTTTACGCATTTGAGCCGGTAAAGAGTAGCTTTGAACAACTGCTTTATTATAAGAACAGGTTTAAGCTGGATAATCTTATTGTGCAAAATAATGCTGTCTCAAATGAGCGCAAAGAGGCAAAGATATGGTTAAGTGCGCAAAACATAGGTGCGCACTGTTTTTATAAAGACAAAATATCCGATATAGAAAAGGAAAAAGCGGAAGATTATGAGATTACCGGTTGTATTACGTTAAAAGATGCATTTGATCACCATGATATAAAACTCTGCGATTTTCTCAAGATAGATGTGGAAGGAGAGGAATACAATATAATTGAAAATATGCCCAGAGAGTATTTCGACAGAATACAAAAAATCGCTTTGGAATATCACCCGGTACCAGGAAAGTCTGTCTGGAGTCTGGCGGACTATTTAAACGATTTAGGCTTTGCAATATATATATTCCACTGGAATAAGAACTTTGGCAGGTTATTCGCTTATAAAAAGCAAAAATGCGCCTGATAATTCCTCATGCTTATAATGTAAAAGGCGGGGTTGAGCGGGTGACCGTATCTCTGGTAAGAGAATTTTCCGGGCTCATTGACCGCGTTATCTTTGTCCTGCCAGCGGACGCTATGGAATATTTCAAGGGCCTTTTGCCGCCCTCCGAAAAGCTGATATATGAGCCGCTTAACTGGCCCGGTGATCTAATCTCCAAGATAAAAAAGAGACTATGCGGAAGCAGGTTAGAGTATCTTATTAAAAAGCACAAGGCAACGCACTGCCTCTATCCGATTATCAACGGGCAGAAAGTTCCGGATATTACGATTCCCGTATTCGGGATATTGTATGACCTTTACTGGCGTTTTCTTGAACATATATCCGATGACCGTAAGCTCAAGAGAGAAAAGGAATTACGCGAATGGGCCCAAAGAAGCGCTTCAGTGTTTACTATTTCGGAGACAACGCGCAAAGAGGCTATTTCACGCTTAAGCGCTTATGCGCATAGATTTAAGGCTGTGCCTTTGGCAATAGATATGCCGAACGAATTATTTCAAAATTCCGCTATAACCGGATCCGGCAAGGTGGTCTTTTATTACCCTTCAGCGCATTTTTCAAGACAAAAAAACCAAATAACGCTTCTTAAAGCAGCGATAACGTTATCCGCAAAGAGCCTGCAATTTAAAATTATTGTTTCCGGCGAAGATATAGAGCGCATAGCCGGTGAGGACCATTTTGATAGGCCCTGGCAGGAGGAATGCCGGGTATTTTTTCACGATAATATGAATATCTTAAGTAAGCACATAGAGCTATCAGGTTTTTGTTCACACGAAAAAGTAGAGAGCTTTTACTCCGAGGCGTCCTGTGTCATTTTACCGTCAACATATGAGGGCTTTGGCCTGCCGCTTGCCGAGGCATTGGCGAGAGGAATGCCGGTAATCTGCACTGACCTGAATGTATTTCACGAACAGGTCGATTTATATAAATGCTCCGACAGGGTTGAGTTTTTCCCGAAAGAAGATGCCGCCGCGCTGGCTAAGAAGATGGAAGAATTCTTAAAGTCTCCCAAAGCGCAGCTTTCAGCAGAAGATGTAAAAAATAGATTTTTACATTGGACATGGAAAGACGTTGCGAAGGCGTATGTGGATAATATGGAGCGCAGGACGTAGTTTAAGATTGCGACCTGGCCGCAACTCACAAACGGTATAGACGCATATAATGACCGTCAATCTCGCGTTAAGCACTATCTCTATACAAGATCCCGATGATCCGCGCCTCGCCTCTTATAGCTCTCTTAAAGGCAAAAAACTGGAAAGAGACGGTATCTTTATCGCTGAGGGAGAGAAGGTAATTAAGAGCATGGTAGAGAGCGGATGCCAAATAGCGTCGTGTCTTGCGGCCAGCGGCGCTATTGATAGATATAAGTCCCTTCTGGCAATAATAGCGAAAAGAGACGCTGCTATCTACGTCGCGGCCGATGAAGTGATAGAGCGGATAATAGGTTTTCGTTTCCATAAAGGGATAATGGCAGTCGGATATTGCCCAAAAAAGCATACAATTTCCGATAGGCTAAAAACGCTGAAGCGCCCGCTACTTCTCGTTGCGCTCGACGCCATCAATGACCCGCAAAACGTAGGACTCATAGCGCGTAACGCGGCTGCTTTTGGCGCACGGGCGCTTATAGTCGATAACGCGACGTATGATCCGTATTATCGAAAATCTGTTCGCGTCTCTATGGGGGCGATATTCAGGCTGCCTGTATGCTACGAAGACGATCTTTCCTCGAGCCTCATCCGGCTTAAGGAAAAATGCGATACGCGTATAATTACTGCTACTCTCGGAACAGGCGCGAGCGATATCGCTGAAATCGACCTATCGGGCAATATCTGTTTTGTTTTTGGCAATGAGGACAAGGGCGTATCGCGCCGGATATTAAAGATCGCAGATGCAAAGCTGCGCATACCTATCTCAAAGACGATAGATTCGTTAAATGTCGCAAGCGCCAGCGCGGTATGTCTCTATGAAGCGTCACGCTTAAGATCGGGAGCGCTATGATATCGGTAAAGAATGTGTCTAAACGGTATGGCACAAGGGTTCTCTTCTCGGACGTGAGCTTTGATGTCCTTGCAGGCGAGAAGATCGGTCTTGTGGGACGTAACGGCCAAGGTAAGACTACGTTATTCAGGATCATTACCGGCGAAGAAGATCCCGATGAAGGCAAAATATTTAAACCCAATAATTATTCCATAGGATATCTCGGACAGCATCTCAAATTTACAAAACCTACCGTGCTGGAAGAGGGATGCCAAGGGCTGGGCCCGGAAGAGATCGGCGCTGAATGGAAGGTGGAAAAGATCCTCTC
>CAZHIO010000114.1:0-4115 GCA_964532615.1 uncultured Planctomycetia bacterium | reverse complement strand
CGACAAGATGTTTCTTCTCTTTATGTATAAGCGATACCACGTCCGCGCCGTCATCCATAGTGATATTAGGGCCGCATGAGATAGCATCCACTATATGCCTGTAATAAGTCTTGTTATCCTCGCCCTTTATGGCGAATGTCGGGATCCCGTGGTCCTTTACCAAGGAAGCCGCTACGTCATCCTGCGTGCTCAGAGGATTAGATGCGCAAATATATACCTGCGCGCCTCCGGCCTTTAAAGTGATCGCGAGATTTGCCGTTTCGGTGGTGACGTGCAGACAGCATGCCACCTTAAGGCCTTTGAGCGGTTTCTCTTTGGAAAAATGCTTCCTTATAAGGGTAAGGACGTTCATATATTCATTCGCCCATTCGATACGAAGCTTACCCTGACCGGCCAGTTTTAAATCCTTAACATCATATTTCATTTTGCTCCTCGCGTTAGAATGTATATAGGTTATTTAAGGCTATTTAATATATTTCTTCAGGTCCTTAGCTTTATCCGTCTTCTCCCAAGTAAAACCCGCCTCTTCTCTGCCGAAATGGCCGTAAGCGGCTGTCTTAGTGAAGCGCTTGCCGTCGGAATTACGAAGATCGAGCTCCGCGATTATGCCATGAGGCGTCAGCTCGAAATGATCTGTGATGATACTGACTATCTTATCATCACTGACGCGGCCGGTACCGTAAGTATCGACCATTATGGAAAGCGGCTCCGCCTTACCTATTACATATGCGAGCTGAATCATCAGCCTGTCGGCTATGCCCGCGGCGACCAGATTCTTCGCGACGTATCTGCACATGTAAGCGGCTGATCTGTCAACCTTTGTGGGATCTTTACCGGAGAATGCGCCCCCGCCGTGAGCTATGGAACCGCCGTATGTGTCTACCACTATCTTACGGCCCGTCATGCCCGTATCGGATTGAGGCCCGCCTATCAGGAACTTGCCGGTCTGGTTGATATAGAACTTGGTATCTTTATCGATGTGGCCTTTTAATATAGGCTTGGCTATCTTCTCTATTATCTCGCGCCTCACGTCATCGGACATGAGGTCGGTCTTTTTATCCACGGCTTCTTCCGTATGCTGTGTCGCCACAACGACCGATGTGACGCGTCCGGGCTTACCGTCGATGTATTCTACGGTGACCTGAGCCTTACCATCCGGCCCTAAGTGCTTAACTGTATTCTTCTTCCTCACATCGGCGAGCTTTCTACAGAGCTGATGCGAAAGCATTATGGGCAGCGGCATAAGTTCCGGGGTCTCGCGGCATGCGTAACCCATCATCATGCCCTGATCTCCGGCTCCGCCGGCGTCTACGCCCATAGCTATATCGGGCGACTGTGTATGAACAGCGTTCAGTATCGCGCATGTATGGTAATCGAAGCCGTACTTCGGATGCGTATATCCTATATCTTTTAACAGATCGCGGCAGAGCTTATGCATATCCACATAAGCGGTCGTGGTGATCTCGCCGCCTATTATCAGGAGGCCCATAGTCACGTAAGTCTCGCAAGCGACTCTCCCTCTCTCGTCCTGCATCAATACGGCGTCAAGAACCGCGTCCGACACCTGGTCGCAAACCTTATCCGGATGGCCTTCTGTCACGCTTTCGGATGTAAAAAGAAATTTCTTTTTCGACATTTCCTATCTCTCCTTATTATTTGTATATTTGCTGTCCGCTTTATTGTAAGATTCGATATTACCTATATCGTACCAATCCTCGAGAAAGCTGAACCCGAAGACTTTATCTTCCTTGCAAAGCCAGCCTATATAGTAGCCTGGGGCGTCCAATTTAGAGTGCATTTTAACATATTTATGAATAAATGGAAGTTTATTTTTAGGAAAATAGTATATGCCGGTTGAGATCAGAGTGGACTTGGGATTCTGAGGTTTCTCCTCAAAATCGGCGACTTTATTATCCTTATCGAGCTTCACCACGCCGAAGCTCTTGGCCAAATCTATGCTTCCTATATCATATAGGGCCACCGACACGCCGTCATTTGCCCGGGCAAAGCTCACAAAGCGCCCCAGATCCAGATCAAACAGGTTGTCTCCCGCGATGATAAGGGTATCATCGTCTATAGAACCGCTGTTAATAACCAGCTCCATGTCCTTTATGGCGCCCAATCTATTATCATTAGTGGTCGAACCGTCATTTATGAGGGTTATTTTGTCCTTAAGCGGTGTGCCTTTCAGCCATTCTTCAAATTTACCGAAGAATTTACCGTTAGAAACGACATATGCATGATCCCAGCCGTCAATGCCGCTTACGTTATCAAGTATGCGGTCTATTATAGTCCTGCCGCCAACAGGCAAGAGCGATTTCGGCATATTCAGCGTTAGAGGTTGCAGCCTTACAGCGTAACCCGCAGCCAATATTATCACTTTCATCGCGTACCCGCTTTCCCAAATCTCTCCATCTCTCTTTTAAGTCGCACTATCCTATCCACCGGGGTCGGATCGCAGCCATTTAAAGCCGCCAGATAAAGGCTGACATAGTCTCCGATGTAAACAAGCGAGAACATTCTGGCCAATAATCCTTTACCGCGGGATTTTACTTCCACTACTTTCACGCCAAGACCGGCTATCTCTCTCCTGACAATATCCATCTTTTTGGCGACCCTGATGTTATCGTCCCGGTCTCTGAGCATTATTACGACGAGATCCTTTAGCGCTTTCGCAGGATGCTCCCAACCCACTATCTCATTATGCACCATCTCCGGGAAGAGCCCGCTCGACGCGATAGTCTTTGCGTTCTCCGCAAGCTGCCCCCTCCATCTCATGCAGACCGCATCCATGTGATCGGCATTAGAATATATCACCGGTATCTTTGAATATATGCTCTTTGCGATATTTTTCGCGATGTTCTTCGTCCCGAAAACATCCGGATACAGGCTCGCTTTATCGAGATCTGCCATACACTTTATAGCTTCGGCTATCTCTGCGGTTTTATTTCCGATTATTCCTAATCTTGAGAGCGTGAGGATAAGAGTAAAAAAAGAGTACCCGATAGCCGCTCTGGGCTGGATCCCGGAGGGGATTTGAATAACCGGGATCGACCGCTTAAGAGCAAGATCTCTCAGCTTTCCGCCGGTTGTTATCACTATTATTCGCGCGCCTTTGCCTATAGCGTCCCGGAAAGCCGCGATAGTCTCCTCGGTATTTCCTGAGTAGCTGGACGCTATTACAAGCGTATCTTTAGAGACAAAAGCGGGTAACGTATAATTCCTGTTTACGAAGAACGGGGTCAGCGACTCGTCCGCTATATAGGATCTGGCCAGATCGGCACCTATGGCGGATCCTCCCATGCCTGCACATACGATATTTCGGTATTTTGTTTTATATGAAGCGGGGATCTTTGCGTGGAGGCCTATCTTAACTGCTTCACGGCACTGATCGGGGAAAGCTGCTATGACAGACGCCATTCCGGAATGATCGTGCTTCTTTATGGCGCTAAAATTGTCCAGGCTTATCATGAGGCCTACTCTAATTCCGCCGCTATATCAGGCACCAACTCTTTAAGTATATTCTTCGCGTAAGCTTCGACCTCTTTGCCTGTCGATAGCGCGAGAGCGCCCTCAGCCGCATCCTTAGCCTGTTTAATCGTGACAGCTCTTATAACGCGCTTTATCTCGGGAGTCGCTATGGGCGAGGTGCTGAATTCATCTAAGCCCAGTCCGAGTAGTATGATCGTCATTATTATATCTCCCGCCATCTCCCCGCACATCCCCACCCATATACCCGCCCTATGCCCATTCTCGATGATGCCCTTTATCAGGCGCAGTATCGCGGGGTGGGTAGGTTCATACAAATAAGCTATCTTTTCATTAACGCGGTCGACGGCCAGAGAATACTGAATGAGGTCATTAGTCCCTATGGAGAAGAAATCGGCCTCTTTTGCCAGAATATCGCTCGTCAGCGCGGCGGAAGGCACCTCTATCATCGCGCCGATCTCTATATTCTCGTCGAAAGAGAGCCCTTCTTTAGTAAGCTCTTTCTTCGACTCCTCCAGCATCGCATTAGCCTGCCGCAATTCATCTACCCCGGATATCATCGGATACATTATCCTGAGCTTTCCGTGCGCGGAGGCCCGAAGTATCGCCCTCAATTGCGCCTTGAA
>CAZHIO010000113.1:0-4169 GCA_964532615.1 uncultured Planctomycetia bacterium | reverse complement strand
GGCATCTCTTTTTGAGCGCGCTTCTTATCAGGCGAGGCAGATCGGATTCATTCCCCGTACCGCAGACGATATCGATAAGCTTGGAGCGGTCTATGGCTTTGCCTTCGTAGGCCTGGGCGGTGCATCCCATAAGGCCGATCAGGAGATCCGGCTTAATTGCTTTCAGTTTTCTAAGATCGGCGATATTGCCGAATAACCTATCCTCGGCGTGTTTTCTGACCGAACAGGAGTTAAACAGAATTACATCAGCAGATTCTATGTCCCGCGCGATCCTGAATCCGTCATCAACCAATATCCCGGCCGCGAATTCCGAATCGCGGACATTCATCTGGCATCCGAACGTGCGTACGTACACTCTTGGTTGTTTTGCCTTATGCTCGGCTTTATTTCTTTCGTTAGACATTCCAAGTCCTTCTCTGATATGAATGATTTGAATGGATCAGTACTAGATCCTCCTTTCAACCAAGGCATGATGTGATCAAAATGAAAGTCTTTTTAGGGATAAGGTCAGCCAGACAACATTATCATTTCTTTAATTGCAAGCGGTAGCTTTCCTTATTGAATGATTTTAGATTAAACTCGTTAGATTTCATCACCTCAAAATACACCAAGATATTACTCATTGTTACAATAACAATAAAAATAGACACACAACAAATTTTTACCGATGATTTCCTAACACGATTTATCCCCCAAAACAAAATAACAATAATCGGTAAAAGGACGGGCAACGAATATAGCATTGCTTCGGAAGGATTAAATATAGAATGAAAGACGAAGTAAGCCATTATAAACGACAAGATAACCATGCCTATATTATCGGAAACCGCTCTTCTTTTGACAAAATCAATAATTGAGACGCTCATTAAAATGACAATGTTAGCATAAAAGAAAATCAATAATAACATGCTGGGTTGAAGCAATGTATAGGTAATTGAGTCTATAAAAAAAGACCGGAAGACAATGGATAGGCTGGACAAATTGTAGGTGCAGTATTGTTTCAGGTAGTGACTAGAGTACATTAACATCCCCTTAGGTCCAAACCCTCCTCCGAAAGGAACTTTCAATAACCAGCATATTAAGTAATATGCCGTATAGACAACGCTCACAATAATGAAAGTGGTAACGAATGCTTTAAGGCTCTTTTTCAAAGTATCTTTTATATTTGAGTTTTCAAGATAGAAAAATAATAATACCGGTATAAACATAACAACCATTGATAATGTGCTTAAAATACAAAGCGCAAATAAAGCTCCCGCAACATAGGCATTCGATTTATTATTTTTGTGTTTGCATAAGTATAATAAAAACAAATTTACGAACATCGTTGTTATCGAATAACTTTCAACGCCGCTAGAAAATGCCCACTGCGAAAAACAGCAACCGTATAATATTGTTAAGAGTTTTGGAAATAAGCCAAAAAACGAACTATCAAAAAACGTTAAAAATATGCAATACCCTAAAATTAAATTGATTGTGCCAGTAATCGCAAAAGGTAGCACAAGAGAGAAGCTATGTAAAAACTGGATTGGGGATACTAGCCAACGTATCAATCGAAACAAAGGTACCGCTACAATTGGGAAAATCATGTGTTTTCTAACATCTTCAAGATCAGCAAAGATATTGGTGGGTGTCAGTGTCTTCGTTAATATCCCTATATAGTCCTGATCATCGCCGAGATGAATAGACTTACTGTAAAAGATATTGGGGATGCTAAGCGAAGTCGAATAAGTAAGGAACAATATAAACAGAACAACCGAAAAACAGATGTTGATAACTATTTTACTTTTCATTTTATAGTCCAAAGTATGCTACGAAAATGCACACAATAAGCCACAATGCGAGGTTCAACTGCATCTTCCTATCAGCAATCAAAATACGTGTCGGATCGCCTTCTTTTTTAAGCTTATGAATTAAATAAAGATAACGAAAAATACCATAATAAACAAATGGGATGCTATACATAAGATGAGAGGTTCCAAATCTCGCTATTGTTGTAGAGTCCACTGTATAAAGCATATAACACACCACTATTGATGAGGTAATTACAAGAACCATCTGGTCGATAAAATAGCTATTGTATTGCGTAAGAACATGGCGATGGCGCACTGCTTGTTGCCCCAGTATGCTTAACTCCTGCCGCCTTTTATTGAAGCCTAAAAATAAAGCTAGCAATACCGTCATGAAGATAATCCAATGAGACATCTGTACTTTTGCCACGATACTGCCTGCTATGATGCGCAACAAGAAAAATCCGCCTATGCAGAAGACGTCAATTATGACCGCCTCTTTTAGTATCTTTGAGTATAATAAATTAAAGGCAAGGTATGCCACTACGACCATTCCAAAATGAATGTCGAGTAAGAAAGAACATATTATGGGCACGGCTCCTAAGATAGCCGCAGCGATCCATGCCTCCCGCACCTTCAGTTTACCGGAGGCAATGGGCCTGAGACGTTTCGTGGGATGCAGTTTATCTTTTTCTACATCTATTATATCGTTTATGAGGTAGACAACGCTCGACGTAATTGAAAATAGAAAAAATGCGGCTATGACTTTCAAATTGACTGGGTAGGCGAATAGCTTTTTCCCGAAAACTAACGGTAGGAAAATAAAGAAGTTCTTGATCCACTGCTTTGGCCTCAATGCAAAAAATAGATATTTTATATTCTTCATCTTGGTTTAGTGGTTACCCCTGTTTTTAGCAGCTTTGTCTTTACGTGATACAAGATGCTGCACCTTTTTCCTTTTATCTTTCCATTTTTGATTGCATCACAAACCCGTTCCGGGCTATCTATGCTTTCAAGGCCGCCACAATCGACATAGGCGTTGCCGATCTCCTCCTTGTAATGGGCATCGCTTCCAGCTGTTAAAAGTATGTTATTCTTCAAGGCAAACGCCTTCGAGCGGGCATCCGAGACATTTAAGAGGTTCCTTGAGTTGAACGCCTCAAACATATCTACTTTGCCCAGAAGGTTATCGAGTTGCTTACTCCGCAGGCGCTTCTTCCTGAAAAGGTCAAAAGGATGGGGTATAGCAATTTTACCTCCTTGCCTCTTGATCTCTTCAATAGTCCTATCTATACCTAATCCTTTCTGTATGCCCACAGTTAGCCAGTATCCTATTAGTTCCCCCTCACCAGTATCAACTTCTTCACCAACTATGATATTATCCTTAAAGCGTTTCTTTAATTCCAATGCCCCTTCTACCGTATTATGGTCAGTTATGGCTATAGCGTCAACGACTCTATTATTTCGGTTTATTATCGCCTCTATATCCTCTAATGTCACTATAGCATCGTGAGAATATTTTGTATGCACATGGAAGTCTATCTTCATTGTATCGTTCATATAATCGAATTCATATTTTACACTTACGTTCGGTTCCGAGGGTATGCTAATCTTAGTTGAAACTCTTTGAAAATAGAGGCAGGGTTCTCCTATAATAGAGGTCTGGAAAAGTCTCTATTAAAAAAGAAAGGAGTAACCCATGCCCATGTATAATGTAGCAAAAAGGCGCGGTAAAGCAAAGGTAAAAATATCGGATAAGCGGGAAGCGGCTATGCGAAAGATTGTGGATAGTTATAGCAAGGATTTCAATGTGAAGATGGAGATGATCCAGGTTCTCATTCCGCTTGGGCTCAAAGCCGTGGCAGATGAGCTTAAAAACGAGTTTGAACGTTTGGTTGGCTCCAGGCACAGCCGCATTGGAAGTAACGCCCGCTGGGGCAGACAGAACGGCTCGGTATACTAAAGGGATCAAAAATTCCCTGTCATAGTTCCGCGCGTCCGGAACGTTGACTTAAACCAGGAGGTACCGCTTGAGGCATATCGCCGGCTGCAGACACCGTTTGACGACGATAGCGGCGCGTTAAAACGGCTCCTCTATGGCCTAAGCACGCATAGATATGAGGAGAGCTCCGCGCTCGCGGCTGAAGCGTTCGGCATAAGCCCGTCAAATCTATCAAAGAAGTTTAAGCGCTGTTCAGCCGATAAGCTGAAAGAACTGCAGGAGCGCTCATTAAAACAATATGATATCGTCGCGGTCTTTATTGACGCTAAGCGCTACGCTGACGATGGACTCATGGTATCTATGGGCGTGACCATAGACGGCCATAAAATCCTTATTGGCGTCGAGCAGAGCCATAATGAGAACTCCCGGGCTATCGA
>CAZHIO010000112.1:0-4173 GCA_964532615.1 uncultured Planctomycetia bacterium | reverse complement strand
AAATTGATTAATCGCTAAATTAATTTGACAATTAATCATATTTCATGCTACGCTGACATTATGCCTGACTGCGATTTTAACGACCGGTTTGTTAAGGAGTATTCGAAACTCGTCTATACCGCCATCCGCAACCGGCTAAAAAAATGCGGCCTTGACCTGCCGCACGAAGAGATCTTGGATATAATGCAGGATACGCTGACGCATATATTTGAGAGCGGTAAGCTCGATACGATACGCAGCCGCGACAGCATACCGTATTGGATCGCTATAGTTTCCGGCAACGCCGCGATGCAGCATCTGCGCCTGAAGCGGCGCGCTGAGCCGGAGGAGCCCATCTCTATCTTTACAAAAGCAGGCGATTGCGAACTCATAGATATTCTCCCCTGCTGCGGCCTGAGCCCTTCCGAAGAGCTGGATAGAGGCGATCTATCGGAAAAACTTGATAGCGCGCTGGAAAGCTTACCCGATAGGGAGAGATTGATAATAAAATTGAACCTCCTCCACGATAAGAAATACGAAGAGATATCCGAGATATTAAATATACCTATCGGGACCGTTTCAAATTATATAAAAAGGGCTAAAGATAAACTGAAGAAAGCTTTGAAGGGATTCGTGTAACTATTTTAAAATTCTTTGCAACATTTTTGGGCTTTTTAGCGTCTTTATATACAGGAGACATAAAAGATGTTAACCGCTATAAATAAACGTTCACATCCTACCGATACGGAATTAGCCGGATTTCTGGCTCGATCTCTGCCAAAGAATGACCGGAAGCGCATAGAGGCTCATCTGGGCGCCTGCGACGAATGCCTCGATAGCGCGTTGGCCGCTTATGATTCTGTGTCGTCATTCGGTAAACGTTACCGCAAGAAAGGGCTTAATATACAAATATTTAAAAAGATCAATATATATCTCTTATTGACCGCGATATCCTTCTCGCTCTCTTTCGTAATGCCGCGTTTTTTCATACAGTTACTGGTAGCTACTCTGCTCTTGGGCATAAAGTGGGTGACGGACTCCAAATCTGCCAGGATGCTCATAATGATCAACGAAGCATGGAAAAGAGACGGTTCAAGGGGAGTTTCAGAAACTATCGAGAAGTTCGAGAAACGCAGCAGCAAGGGAGTCTCTCTGTAAATGAAACTATTTTAAAATAGTTTGCAACAATTTTGGCACTTTTAGCGTCTTTATAGGTGAGTCTAAAACGCGAAAGGAGGTGATGAAAATGGTAAAAGAGGATCTGAAGCTTGCGGTGACCCGCATACATAAGCTCGACGGAGACGGCGCCACAAAAGCTTTCTGTGACATGTCGGTCATGGATAGCCTGGTGATAAACGGCCTTAGGGTCGTGGAAGGCAAAGACGGCCTGTTCGTCAGCATGCCCCGCGAATCCGGCAAAGACGGTAAGTGGTATAACACGGTAATACCGTTAAGCCGGGAGATAAAGGATGAGATAGAGAAAGTCGTGCTCGAAGCATACGGAGGCTAAAGAGATGGGCCGGGAGAGAAGAGAGATAGGTATTCTGGGAGAAAAACTTGCCGGGGAATTCCTCGAATCTAAGGGCTACAGGGTTAAATGCAAAAATTTCAGAACGCCTTTCGGCGAGCTGGATATTGTGGCAAAGCATAAAAACTCGCTGGTCTTTATAGAAGTAAGGTCCAGGACCACCTCCTCTCTCGGCCCGCCTTTCGAATCGATAACAAGACGCAAACAGATTCACATAATAAAGAATGCCATGTTCTATTTAAAGAGATACGGCCTCACCGATTCGGCCTGTAGGATCGATATAGTTTCGGTAAAGCTGGATAGCCGGCGCCGATTGGAAAAGATAGATCATATAGAGAATGCTGTCGAAGCATTTTGAAGCATTTTAACGGAGAGACTAATGATAGCCAAAGTGTACTCGAGTTCGGTATTGGGGATCAACGCATACGAAGTTACGGTAGAAGCGGACATCGGAGGGGGATTGCCGTGTTTTAATATAGTCGGACTGCCGGATGTCGCTATAAAAGAGTCCCGCGACCGGATAAAAGCAGCCATAAGAAACTCCGGATTTCAGTTCCCTACAAAAAAGATAACGATAAATCTCGCGCCGGCATATATAAGAAAAGAAGGCGCGGCGTTCGATCTGCCTATAGCCCTATCTATACTCTTATCCGAAGGGGTGATCGAAAAGCCCGATCTAAAAGAGTATATATTTTGCGGGGAGCTTTCTCTGGACGGAAGACTGAAACCGATAAAAGGCGTACTGCCTATAGCTCTCGGGTTAAAAGCTATGGAGAAGACAATATTCATTATACCGGATCAAAACGCCAAAGAGGCCGCTACGGTAAAAGAGATCGAGGCCTATCCGGCCCGGACGCTTAAAGAAGTTGTTGACCATATAAACGGTAAAGTCGCGCTTAAGGTTCATCCTTCGAACAGCGACCAACTGCTGAAGAGAAGCTCGAAGTATAAGTCGGACTTTAATGACGTGAAAGGCCAGGAGCACGTTAAGCGCGGCCTCGAAGTCGCCGCCGCGGGCGGACACAACGTCCTCTTAATAGGTCCTCCGGGATCGGGAAAGAGCATGCTTGCGAAGAGACTTCCGACTATACTTTCCGAGATGACGCTGGAAGAATGTCTCGAAACGTCGAAGATACATAGCGTAGCGGGGCTTGTACTGGCAAGTAAAGTCCTGGTCGGTACCAGGCCATTCCGCGCCCCGCATCACACTATATCTGACGCCGCACTCGTCGGAGGCGGCACCAACCCGAGTCCTGGGGAGATAAGCTTATCGCATAATGGCGTTCTATTCCTTGATGAGCTCCCGGAGTTCAAGAAGAACGTCCTCGAGGTACTGCGGCAACCGATGGAAGAGGGTTCTGTCACAATAGCTCGAGTGGCTAATGTCCTCACATACCCGGCTAAGTTTATGCTGGTAGCCGCCATGAACCCCTGCCCGTGCGGCTACTTCACTGATCCGAAGCGGGAGTGCCACTGTTCTCCCCTGCAAATACAGAACTACCTCTCTAAGATATCCGGCCCCCTTCTCGACAGGATAGATATACACCTTGAGGTGCCTCGGCTAAAGCTGGAGCACCTTACGGAGAAGCGGCGCGGTGAGCCGTCAGAGGCGATACGGTCGCGCGTGGATAAAGCCAGGCTCGTGCAGAGATCTCGATACTTAAATGACAGCGTGCATTTCAATGCCCACCTCGAATCCAATGAGCTCGAAAAGTTCTGTACGCTGGATAAAGAGAGTGAGGAGCTTCTGAAGCTTGCGATTTTAGAGCTCGGCATCTCCGCAAGAGCTTACGACAAGCTTCTGAAGGTGTCCAGGACGATAGCTGATTTGGATGGCAAGGAAATCATCGAAGCCCATCATATCTCGGAAGCGATCTCGTACAGGAGCCTGGACAGGAATTTGTGGGGGTAGGCAACTGCCCGCCCCAAAAGGCGCCCCAAAAACACAAAAACACAAAAAGGTGACAGTCACTTTTTGGGACAGGCGCTTTTACAGAAAATACAGAAAAGAGAGGATCTCATGCCCCGGATAGCGCGCTCTATAGAAGAAAACGGATTTTATCATATTATATCTCGCTCACTAAATGACACCTATATAATTAAAGATGACAAAGATTTTACCCGCTTCCTGGAACTTGTTCATAAAGCAAAAAAACAATATCCATTTCATCTATTTCATTATGCGGTAATGAACACCCATTTCCATTTCATAATACAGGCTCTTTCCCATGAAATGCTTTCAAGGGCATTGGCGCACATAAAGTGGTCTTATACCTCGTGGTGCAAAAAACGGTACAGCTGGAAGGGTCCGTTGTGGCGGGAGCGATATACAAGCATTCCTATTGAAAATGAAGATTATTTATACAATTGCGGTGTGTATGTAGAATATAATCCAGTTCGAGCCGGAATTTGCATCAATCCTGCGGACTATAGATTTAGCAGCTATAGAAAACATCATTCAGGGGTAACCGATACTATCATCGACGATTACGAAAATAATTATAATTCCAGTCAATATGCAACAATTGATTATACATCAGATTTAGCCAAGGATCTGTTTAGTCGTTCCCCTGCTGTCGGTTCTGCCATATTTATCAGCAAATTAAAAAGACTCGCAACACCTCAAGATGGGTGTCCCAAAAAGTGACTGTCACCTTTCTTTTCTA
>CAZHIO010000111.1:0-4180 GCA_964532615.1 uncultured Planctomycetia bacterium | reverse complement strand
TAGAAGTCGGCTATTGGCCACTGGATATGATATCGGACGATTCGGTCATATACTGGAAGTGCTTTCTGCATTTCGACGGCAGGTATTCGGTCGTGCCCATGTATGTCACCGTCTCTATGGATGTCGCCACAGAGACCCGTGTTCTGCCGACTATAATAAAACAGTATAAACAGAAGAGGCGCTGGGCGTGGGGAGTGGAGAATTTCCCTTATATAGCTGTCGGTTTTATACGGAATAAGAATATACCGCTTGCGACCAAGATAAGAAGGTCGCTTAATATGCTGGAGAGCCATTATACATGGGCTGTATGGGCCGTGATAGTCACTTTTGTAGCGCCTCTGCCTATAATATTCGGCGGCGGACTATTCAGGCAGACGGCTATGGGTTACAACCTTCCAAGCGTATCGGCCACGCTTTTCGATATGTCGCTCTTCACTCTATTGGTCTGCGTATTCGTAAGCATCAAACTCCTGCCTCCCAGGCCGAAAGACGTAAAGCCGCAAAAACATCTAATTATGTACGCGCAATGGCTGATCGCTCCTCTGGTCGTGACATTTCTCGGTTCGGCTCCTGCCATAGACGCGCAGACCCGCCTGATGTTTGGAAAGTATATGCACTTCCAGGTTACCTCAAAGAAGAGGCACTCCAAAGAAGATCGCCCGACGTAGGGGAGGTTTAAACCTCCCCTACGTCAGATGAGCTTCTTTGTGCTAAGCTATTACTCTTCCTTTTCCATTGTAAACCATAACTAAATATATGGTTGACAATAGACCATAGCTTTGCTACAATAACAAAATGCTTCGCATAATTCGCTGTACTGTAATCATATTATGGATCTCCGCCGGTTCAGCCTTTGCCGATGAACCGCATAAGCTCGATAAGATAGTAGTGACTCCGTCCCGCCTCGGAGCCACAGTAGGCGAGAACTCCAGATCAATAACAATATTGGATAGCGGGACGTTTTCAGATTCTGCCTATAAGGCGATACCTGACGTTATTGCCGAGACGAGCGGAGTGGATATCAGGCGCAGGGGACCCGAAGGCGTGCAGGCCGACATTAATATAAGAGGAACCACTTTTGAGCAGAATACCGTATTGATCGACGGAATAAAAGTGAATGATCCGCAGACGGGGCACTTCAATATGGACCTTCCGCTTACGCTGGCGGATGTCGATACGATCGAAATACTCAGAGGCCCGGCATCGAGCCTGTACGGCGCCAACTCTTTCGGCGGCGTTATAAACATTATAACGAAGAAACCTTCCGAAGAAAAGATAATGATCTATACTGAAGGGGGCACCAACGATTATATCAATGGCGGCGTCTCTATAACGGTGCCGGCCGGGCCCATAAAGAACCGCTTCTCGTTCGAGCAGAGCAGGTCCACCGGATATATGCCGCAGACGCAGTTCGATCTGCTGTCACTTACTAACAGCACTCTTATCGAGACCGGTATGGGGGTCTATAACTTTCTATTCGGATACCTGAATAAAGATTTCGGGGCTGCAAGTTTTTATTCCAATCTGTATCCTAATGAATATGAGCATACGGATACGAGGTTCTTTAAGTTAGACGGTAAGACTGAGATCGGGGATCTAAGCATCGAACCTAAATTATTCTTGAGAAGGCACGGCGATAAGTTCGTTCTCGACCAGAACAGGACCGGCTGGCAGACTAATTTCAGCACAACGTACAGTTACGGCGGGGAATTGAACTTTGCGCTCCAAAACGATTTTTCAGACGTATCATGGGGTTATGAGCTCTCGCGCGATACGATAGATTCGACTAATCTTCAGACGCACTCCCGTACAAAAGACGGATTTTATATTGAGGCATCTCCTCATCTGGCGGAAGATCTATACCTTAATTTGGGAGTCAGGGAAGATTATTACGGTGATTTTGGATGGGAGACATCTCCTACCGTAGGCGTCAGCTATAAAGTCATAAAATATTTTACTCTGCGCGGCTCGGTAGGCCGCTCATACCGGATCCCGACATTTAATGACCTTTATTATAATGATGCGGCCAATAAAGGCAGTCAATCGCTCGTTCCGGAAAGCTCGTGGACATATGAGGCGGGAGGGAGGTTCGATTACGAGGCTTTTTCTATAGACGGCGCGTATTTTCATAGGGATTCCTACGATGCTATAGACTGGATACGATATCAGTCGGGTAATCCATGGCAGGCGTCCAATATAGGTTCCACCGACGCTAACGGAGTGGAGCTGTTAATATCTATAGCGCCTGAGAAGATCTATAAAAACAGCCCGGTTACAAAATTATATATAACCAACACTCTGCTGGATATTTTCGCGAAACATGACTATATCTCAAAGTACGCCCTCGACTATCTTAAGGAAGAGCTCTCTTCGGGAGTTGACTTTAATATATCGGGATATAAGAATTCCTGGATAATAAATTATAAGAAGAGGGTCGGTATTCCGGAGTACATGACCGTAGATACAAAGATATCAAAAGAGATAGTGAAGAAAGGCAAGGTATCGTTCGAGGCGTATATAGAAGTCACCAATCTGTTCGGAGCGGACTATACCGAACAATCCGGAGTCCCTATGCCAGGCAGATGGATCAAATCCGGCGGTAAGGTGGAATTCTGAGATAGGCTATTACTTTAGCAGCGGCAGGATAGCTTTTGCCGCGCGCATGCTCGCCCCGCCAGGGCCCAGAGACGACTTTATTCCCGAAAGCTCTTTGCGGATATCAGTAAGCCTGACAGGGTCTGACAGCATCTCCACGGCTTTCGCGGCTATGCGCCCGGGTGTCATCTTATATTGAAGAAGCTCCGGAACGACCTCTTTCTTAGCCACCACATTTACCAACCCCACAAGATGAACGTCGGTAACTATATTATATAGAGCGTATGTGATGAAGCTGGTTCTGTATACGATGATCATGGGAGTCCCGAGCATCCCTGTTTCGAGCGTAGCCGTTCCGGAAGTGACTATAGCGAAATCGGCGGCGGCTACCATGTTATGCATATCGCCTTCGGCAAACCTATAGTCGAAAGAAGAGCCTTTTAAAGCCGCCTCGTACATCGACGCCGGCCGATCGGGATGTTTTGAGATCACGAACTGCACATCCCCGATCTTTTTACTTATCAATACGGCGGCCTTAGCCATTATCGGTAAGAAGTTCTTTACCTCGGATTCTCTCGAGCCCGGAAGCAGGGCGATAGTTTTTTTCTCTCTGGACAGGTTATATTTTTTATAGACGGCGTCCCTGGGAGCCGTTATCTTCACTACGTCTACCAGCGGATGTCCGACGAACTCCGCATCTATGCCGTAGCTCTTATACATCTCTTCTTCGAACTTAAAGAATACCAGCATCTTCTTTACGTGCTTTTTTATACCATGCACTCTCTGCCGGCCCCATGCCCAGATCTGCGGACTTATATAATAAATAACAGGGATGTCTTTTTTCGATATTGCGGCGGCTATCTTCAGGTTAAATCCGGGATAGTCGACAAGTATAGCCATGTCCGGAGGGTCCGTCTCTAACTTCGCGATAACCGCGTCATGAGCCTTCTTTACCACCGATATATGCTTAATGACGTCCACCAGGCCTACGAGCGCCAGTTTCGTTATGTCGAAGATTATATCGACGCCGGCTCTCTTTGAGAGTTCGCCGCCGATGCCATAGAATTGTAGTGCGGGATTCAGTGACTTCAGGTCTTTAACGAGATTTGAAGCGTGCAGGTCTCCGGAAGGCTCGCCGGATACTATGAGGATCTTCTTATTTGCCATTATTGTTTGGACGGCGTTATCTTATTTACGATCTCGAGAGCCACAGCCAGCGCCCTTCTTCCTTCGACGCCCGACACTATAGGACGTTTCCCGGTGATCACGCGATCGATGAAGGATTTAAGCTCTTTCTTAAGCGGGTTCTTTTTCCTGACGGGTATCTTCTTCTGCACTATCTTATCTCCGGTCTTCTCGAAGAGCATGGCACTCTGAGTGACGTAGTCGAGAGAGAGATAGGACTCTTCCTGGAATATGCGCATCTTGCGGACAACGTCCTTCGTGACGCGGCTGGCGGTGATATCCGCTATAGTTCCATCCTGAAATGTAAGCCGGACATTCGCCACGTCTTCGTAATTCGATATGGTGGATATGCCGACAGCCTCTATATTGACGACATCCTGCTGTATAAGGCCGAGCACTA
>CAZHIO010000110.1:3908-4216 GCA_964532615.1 uncultured Planctomycetia bacterium | reverse complement strand
CAGGCCCGTCTCGGCGAGTTTCATCTGCGCGTCTTTGCCTGCAAGGGCTTTTATGACCTCGAACGCCTCCTTAGGATGTTTCGACTCTTTCAATATACAGTATCCGGATCCTCCTGTACCGAAGCCGCGCTTACCGTTCGGCCCCTTAGGGAACATGGCTACATCCCACTCGAAATCCTGTATCTTCCTTAAGCCCGGAGTCTCCCATATTCCTGAAGAGAACATCGCCAGCCGTCCGGTCATAAACATGCCCTGTACTCCCATAGCCAGATTGGATCCAGATGGGCGTTGCCTATCATGTGGACTGT
>CAZHIO010000110.1:0-3898 GCA_964532615.1 uncultured Planctomycetia bacterium | reverse complement strand
TAGCCAGATTGGTCATCGCGGTGGTCGACGGTTGTACTTTATATTTATTGATAAGGTCGCTATAGAATTGAAGCGCTTCTATCGATTCCTTAGAGTTGAGCGTGCACTCGGCAGGGTTCTTAACGTCGTCGACGAGCGTTCCGCCGAAAGCGTATACAAAATTCATCCATGCCCAGGCATAGAAACCATACTGCGTGGTCCTGCCGTCCGCGTCGATTTTTGTAAGTTTCTGGGCTTTATCGAGCATGTCATAAATATCCCATTCATCGGTAGGATACGGCAGCTTCGCCTCATCGAAGAGCTTCTTATTGTAATAGACGCACGCGAACGGCGCCGTGTCCCTGGGCACCGCGTATAGCTTGTTATCGACCGTAAACCGACTTATTATCTGAGGGTAATAATCTTTCAGGTCAAAGTCCGGATCACCGCCGACATAAGGCGTCAGATCGAGAAGGACATGCTTGGATTGGAATGTAACAAAAAGATCTACTTCGGTGCAGATGATATCCGGCGCCGCCCGGCCGGCTATGCGCGTCAAGAGTTTATCGGCATACCCGCGGTAAGGTGTGTGTTCAAGCCTCACCGTTATGTCGGGATGGGCTTTCTGCCATTTATTTATTATATCGCTTGTGATATTGACTTCGTCGGGGGCGCCCCAAAAAGCGACTTTTATCTCCACCGGAGCTTTTTCGCCGTTAGCTTTATCGCCGGGGTATTCATTATGATTGGGGGTGCACCCGGAAAGAGAGATTGAGAAAGAGACCAACGAGACCATGAAAAAGACTAATGACTTATTAGGCCTCAACCTGCCTCCTTAACATTAAGCTATTTCAAAATTACATGAAGAGATAGCACTTGAAATATATGGTCGAGAGGAAGTCATCGATATTGTAATACTGGTTCCCTCTCCAGCCGACGTCGACCCTTATTATACCGGGCGCGTAATACTCGAGGCCGCCCAGCCAGCCGACGTTATCAAAGTCCGACATATTTATGCCGTTGGCCAGATCGAATCCACCCTGTACCCATAATTTGTCGTAGATCCTATACTGAACTCTGCTTTCCCATGTCAACGCTAATGCCTGTACGTTGAACGGGGCTCCCATCGGGATAGATACTCCCGGAGGAGCAGCCCACCACGCGTTATCCTTGGAGCTGGTGTAATCAGAAACGTATTTAAGCATTGAATAAGCGTTGAGCTTGTTATTGAAATCGTGACCGACCCTGGCCCAGATCTCGTATTTTTCAAACGAGTTACTGAAAGGAGAGTATATGTCCTTCGTATAGGCGAAGCGTCCGGTATAGCTGGTCTTCATATCTTTCGACTTTAATCTTAGCTCGCCCGCGATAAAATAGTGGTCCGGAGAATACGCCCAGTCGTTATGATAATAACTGGATTTATAATACTCACCCTGGCCAAATATCTCAAACCTCGGATTGAACACGATCGACTGATTGGTGTAGTATGTGCTTCTGACTTGTTGAGCCGAACCAAAATTCCACCTTACATCGAATGATTTTTGATCGACGTTTGAGAATCTGTAGCCCAGGTTCGAAGTGTATAACCAGTCGAGCGGCTTTATCTTCACGGTGGAAATAAACATGACATCCTGCTGAAGCCAGTTCTCTGCTTTCAGATCCGGATATTTGGGGTAATACTCTCTATAAACATCCCGATAGTCTATGGTATATCTTATCTGCCCCCTGATATCATGCGTGGATTCATCAGGATCGCTCAGCGTGAACTCCGTGCCGTAGGATCTTACGAAGAGCGGAACTATAACGCTCCTGAGGTTGGCCGGAGTCTGCTGCACGCTATTCTGCCGCCAGCCATAGTAATCACTCCACACATACTGCATCTCCTTCGCCATTATCATATAGGCGTCGATAGGTTTCGGTTCCTGATATATCTCCACCCTCTGGCCTACTCCCAGCGCGGGGTTCTTCATAATATAGTCGACCGGTCTGAACCCGCCGAAAGTAGTATATGAGGCATCAGCGCCTATTTTATTGGGGTCTATTTTCTTTAGCTGGTCGATTACTAAAGGTGTTTCTACGGAAGGAATGTCCATCTTTTTTAATTCGGCGACGGTGACCGGTTGATCTATGACAAGGGTATCTTTACTCTCCGAAACACCCGCGGGGGCTTGAGTCGCCGGTTTCTGAGCAGGAGCGCTTTGAACAGGATCGTCCTGTACCGTTATCTTCTTTACTACAGGATCCGTTGCTTTAGCATCAATAGTTGCGGCGCTCTGCTTTAAAGTGTCATGTATTAAAGTCTCGCTTTGAGATGTATTCTGGTTAGAGGCCCCCTGATCGGCTGCATTCTGAGCTGCGGAGTCCTGCGAAAAAAATTCCTGATCGGTCCCCGAATCAGCGATAGCTAAATTAAGAAAGGATAACATGAAAGTTATTACAACAAAAGCGTATAAGGCTTTCGCTCTAAGCATTCGATTCCTCCCATATCCGGCTACAGCAGTAACCGGGTTGACTGCGTAATATAGTGATTATATTATCATATAAGGGCTATTTGTCAATAGGCGGGCTGATGTAAAGAAACTAATCTTCGGTTCTTACGATGATCTCTGAGGCGGCCTCTATACCAGATACCATCTCGGGGATTATGCCGATCTTTCTGTATATCGGGTGGATAAGCTTCTTTATAAGCGGTAATTTACCGGCAAATAAGATCGAACTCACTATACAGAATGTTCCCACAACTAAGAGGGTGCCTGTAACCCCGATCTTTCCGGCCAAAGCTCCTGATACCAAACTGCCTATCGGAGCCATGCCCATGAAAGACATCGTATAAAAACTCATCACCCTGCCGCGCTTATCGTCGTCAGATATAGTCTGGAGGATAGTATTGCACGCGGCCATATTTACCATCATGCCAAATCCGCTTATGGAGAGCAGCGCCATAGATATCCATAATGTTTGAGATAGTGAAAATAGCATTATCCCAACGGCAAATACTATCGCCGAAAACGGGATCAGTCTGCCAAGCCCGACAATGCTCTTTCGCGAAGCCAGATATATGGTGGCTAATAACGCGCCGATACCGCCCGAAGCCATTAGGAAGCCCAGCGTCTCGGGCCCTCCTCTCAATACGTCCTTCGCGAATACCGGCATGAGCACCACGTATGACATGCCCAGGATGCTGATAACGCTCAGGAGCAGCAATATAAGCCTTATCGGCTCAAAACCAAAAGTATATTTAAAACCTTCTTTTAATCCCGCGATAATGTTCATCTGTTTGGGCCTGATATTTTGCGACACTATATTAATTAAAAATAACGATAACAGAACCGCGAAGAAACTTATTCCGTTTATCAAGAAACATACCCCTTCTCCGAACACAGCTATGACAAAACCCGCTACGGACGGACCTATCAGGCGTGAGGCGTTAAACATAAGCGAATTTAAAGCTATCGCGTTGCCCAGATTCTCTTTCTTCTCCACCATCTCCATCAAAAAAGATTGCCTGGCCGGAATATCGAATGAATTTATGCACCCGAGAGAGATGCCAAGCGAGATTATATGCCAGACCCGAATACAGCCGGTAAGGGTAAGGGCCGCGAGCGTAATGGCCTGCGCCGCCGATAGAGCCTGTGTAATGATAAGCAGTTTTCTGCGATCGAGCCTGTCGGCCGCGACGCCGCCCAAAGGGCTCAGTATGAAGGTGGGTATCTGACTCGAAAAGCCTACTATGCCCAGAAGGAGCGGAGAGCCCGTCATCCTGTAGACTAACCATCCCATCGCGATCTGCTGCATCCATGTCCCGATGAGAGATACGTTCTGCCCTAAAAAGAAGATCCGGAAGTTGCGGTAGCGCAACGTCCAGAACATATTTTTCAATGCCATAAGATATCTATCCGGTCAACCCTTCGACAAAACT
>CAZHIO010000109.1:0-4233 GCA_964532615.1 uncultured Planctomycetia bacterium | reverse complement strand
CAATTAATAACAGATGCCGCTACTTCTTCATTTCCCGCGCCCAAAATATTTACGATTACCTCCGGAGGCGCCGTATTTATAGGGATCTTTCTCCCTTCATCCGCCATCCCATAATAGCTCTTGCCTTCTTCCTCGTAGCTTACGGTGAATGCGCCGTCACCTAATCTTTCCGCAAATATATCTTCGAGCCTCTTATCCGGAGCCAAGGACACTCCGCATTCGCGGATCGAATCATAACTATTACCGTCTTTTGCCAGGATCCCGATAGCTTTTACGATACCGGCCTTCGCCAGATATAAACCCATTATTCTGTCCATACCGTATCTCGCCAGCCTGGCTTCTACGGATACGCGAAAGCCTATCCCGGAGGCTAAAATAGCCAATATCGTCAGGATCCACAAGCTCGTTATAAGTATAGCGCCTCTTCGATTATAAAGCTTCATCTTTTCCGCCAAGGTAACCGGTTGGTATAAATATTATCTTTTCATATCCGAATGCTTTGACTTTTACTCCGCGGGGGATCTTGCCTTTATCCTTATCCTCATCAGCCCATGCGCTATCCCATTCATATTCATAATCGGTAGGCGAAGAGACCCTCTTATAGCAGAACTCGAAAGCGAAGTCTTTGGAGTCGATGCCATCCAGAATAGCCGAACTTACGGCGAGGTCGTCGCTTAAGCCTTCTTCTTTCGTAGCGACAGACCTTATTACGGCCTTCTTCGATCTATCTAAATAATATGTAACCCGCGCCACCTCGGCCCCGGACGACTTATCTTCTCCCGAACAGTTAACGACGGTCATGAAAGATATCCTTTGTCCCTCTCCCTCGAAATTAACGCCTTTTTTTAAATACGGCACGGTGTTCTTCAGGTCCGATGATATCGTATTGAAAAAATATCTGGCGGATTGATTGGCCTGCACAAGAGGGCTGGTCTTGTACCATAATTTAACTCCCGTGCTGAAGACGGAGTAAACGCTTACCGCGACTACGGAAAATATCGTTATCGCTATCAGGAGTTCTATAAGGGTGAAGCTCTTCCTGTTGATCACTTCATGCCTTTCAGGTAAGTAGCTATCGAATACATCGTAATGTAGGATCTCTTCTCTTCCTTATCCCTATTCCTCGATACTTCCAATATCACTGAATCCAATCCCAGGCTCTCCTGCAGGACCGGGTCTCTGGCTACCGGCGCGGCGCTTAGGCGCCATGAATAGTCCCTATCGTCCGAAAAAACTTTCCCTTCCTTGAGATAGTCCCTGATCTTTCCCTTCTCTTCGAATTCGAACATCCTGCTCTCTAATAAAAGGCCTGATCTGAATATTACGAAAGACCGCTGTATCGCATACTTTGCGGTCGAGTATACGCGCGTGACAAAGACAAGTCCGCCGGTAAGTATAGCTATCGCTACGATGACTTCCAGCAGTAAGAAACCTTTCTTATTATTCAATATTGACCTCTTTCACCTCGAGGGCGTTACCGAATCTCTTCGCCTTTATAGCATACCCGCTATTTTTCGCCAGCACGCTTACCTGAAATTCATCGCAATGGCCGTCGGGATAAAATACCGGCTCGGGCTTTTGACCGGTAAGCTTCAGCCCCTGGCCCAGGGAATATTTTCTACCGAATCTTCCGTTGGCTTTCTTATAGACAGGAGGGCTCATTGAAGGGTCCATAACAAAAAGTTGGTACCTGCCGTCTTGAAAATTAAAGACGATCTTATAATTCGTTCTATCGAGAACAGCCATCTCCTGAGCGTAATTTATCAGTTTGGATATATTGAACGAGGTATCCTGCGCGTATAGACCTATGAAAGTCTTCTTAAGAACCGGTATAGATAAACCTACTACCGTTAGCAGCAAAATAGCGACCAACGCCAATTCTATCAGCGTAAAGCCGGCCCGCCGGCGATTCAAATCGTCACTTCTCCGTCTCTTCGCTCCAGCTGGTGATCTCATTTCCGCCGCCTTCGACGCCGGACTTTCCGTATGATATCAGGTCATAGTCGCCGTGCGTTCCCGGATACTTATAAACATAAGGATTACCCCACGGGTCTATAGGTTTTCGCTTCAGATACGGCCCCTTCCAGCGCGACGCGCCGGTCGGCTTGACCATAAGGTCTTCCAGCTTATCCGGGTAAGCGGAGTTATCTATCTCATACACGTCCAGCGCGGAAGCCAGATTAGCCTGGATGTCGGCCCGCGCCGCGGCTATCTTAGCCTGCTCGCTTCTACCTGCAAGCCTGGGCGCGACCATCGCGATCAGAACGCCTATGATTATTACTACAAGCATCAGCTCGACCAGCGTAAATCCTTTATTCCGCATATTCATCTTTATCCTCCGGATTTATTATGTCACTTCACAAGAAAATTCATTTCGAATATCGGCAATAGCATGGATATCACAATAAAACCGACTACCGCTCCCAGCGTTAATATCAGTATCGGCTCGAGCAGAGACATCATTATCTTAATAGCTTCATCCGACTCTCTCTCATAGCTCTGGGCTATTTTTAAGAGCGACTTTTCTATATGCCCCGATTCTTCGCCTATAGCTATCATATTAATAACGGCGGGCGGTATAGTCGAGCTGGACTCAAGACCGCTGGCAAGACTGGAGCCTTCCCTTATAGCCGCGTAAGCCTTCTCGATCTCTCTTTTTATCACGGCATTCTCCATTATATCCATAACGATGCTTAATGCGTCAAGGATCGGAACGCCGTTCTCCAGCAGCGTCGAGAGAGTCCTGGCAAATCTCGCTATCTCCACCTTCTTAACTAATTGGCCCGCCAGCGGAAAATCAAGTTTGAAACGATCTATAGCGAATCTGCCTTCAACGGTTTTGTATATCTTATTCACGGTCATGACTACGATGACAAAAAAACCTACGAGTATAAACCAATAGTTCCTGATAATAGAGCTTATCCCCAGCAATATCTGCGTAGGCATAGGCAGAGCTTGCCCGAAATCGGCGAACATGACCGTCATCTTTGGAATAACAAAAGTTATTAACACCGTCACGGTGCCGAAACCCACTATAGCCATCAGGATAGGATACGCCATAGCCGTTCTGATCTTCGTCTGGATCTCAAGCTGTTTTTCACTGAAGTCCGATAACCGTCTAAGTATATTCTCTATCATGCCTCCGGTCTCCCCTGACCTGACCATGCTTACGTAAAGATTGGAGAATACCTTCGGATGCCTCGCCAGAGCGCTCGAGAGAGGACTGCCGCTGACGCAGAAGTCCCTGATATCGGATATGATATGTTTGAATTTTTTGTTCGCGGTTTGGGTCTGAAGTATATCGAGCGCTTTTGCTATCGTGATACCGGCTTCCAGAAGATCGGAAAGCTGACGCGTAAAATCTGTTACTTCTTTCAGGCTTATCTTATTGAAAAAATATGACCTGTATAGCCCGGGATCTTTTGAGGCTTCGCTCTCTTCTTCCAGCGATAGAAGATAGTAGCCCATATGGCTTATCTTCTGTATCGCCGCCGGTTTGGTTTCGGCGACCAACGTGCCCCTGACTATATCTTTGGGGCCGGCCTTGGCTTCATAGACAAATCTGGCCATACTCTATTCTTCCAGACTCTCCTCTTGGGTTACTCTTATTACCTCGCTCGGTGTGGTTATACCCATCTTTATCTTTTCCCATCCGTCCTGACGCAAGGTTCTCATTCCAAGCTCCACAGCCTTCTTCTTTATCTGGTCGGAGGATGACCTCTTGAGGACGAGTTCCCTTACAAGATCGCTCATGACTAATATCTCGTAAATAGCGGTCCTGCCTTTATAGCCGGTATGCCTGCAGGCTTCGCAGCCGCCGCCTTCGTAAAGCTTCACGCCGGACAGGTCTAAACGCGAGACTCCGAGTTCTTTCAGCATCTCTACGCTCGGTTCTAATCTCCTTTTGCATTTTTCGCATATCACCCTGACTAAACGCTGGGCTATGAAACACTCAACGGCTGAGGATACAAGAAACGGTTCCACTCCCATATCGATCAGACGCGTCACTCCGCCGGCGGCGTCGTTTGTATGAATAGTGGAAAATACCAGATGACCCGTCAACGCTACCCTTATCGTGATCTCGGCCGTTTCATAATCCCTGACTTCTCCGACCATCATAACATCCGGATCATGCCTGAGCATCGAACGCAACGCTGTCGCGAAAGTAAAACCGATCTTAGGCTGTATCTGCATCTGCATCAGTGGCCCGTGGCGGACGAGTTGCTCGTGAAG
>CAZHIO010000108.1:0-4237 GCA_964532615.1 uncultured Planctomycetia bacterium | reverse complement strand
AATCCGTTCTTTCTATGAAGACTTTAATAGACGAGTTTTTAAGTTATCTTGCGGTCGAAAGGGGATTGAGCAAGAACACGATATCCGCCTATGGTACCGATCTTCGTCATTTCGCGGAAGGCCTGGCCGCTAAAGGCATAGAAGATCCCGATTCTGCGAAGAGGCAGGATATCATGGACTATCTTCTAAAGCTCAAGGATAGTAAAATATCCAGCAATTCCATTTCGAGAGCTCTTGTGGCGATAAAGATGTTCTATAAATTTCTCGTAAGAGAGCGTCTGGCAAAAGACGACGTTGCCGGGGTATTGGAATCCCCTAAGCTTGTCAGGCCTCTGCCGAATGTCATCGGGATGCAAGAAGTCGATAAGCTCTTATCCGCTCCGGACTTGAAAAGCTGGATGGGTGTCAGGGATAGAGCGGCTCTTGAATTGATGTACGCTACAGGCATGAGAGTTTCCGAGCTCGTAGATTTGACTATGGATGGATTGAACTTAGACGTCGGATATATAAAGTGCAGAGGTAAAGGCAATAAAGAGAGAATAGTGCCTATAGGCAAGAAAGCTAAGGAAGCGATCGAGAGCTATGCGCAGAAGATCAGGCCGAAACTGCAGAAGAAGGGAGCTTCTTCGGACCAGCACTTATTTCTCTCCAGGCTCGGAAAGAAGCTGTCGAGAGTGTCGTTCTGGAAGATGATAAAGACGAACGCCAAGCTTGCCAATATAAAGAGCGGAGTGACGCCTCATACTCTGAGGCACTCTTTCGCCACCCACCTTCTGGAGCGCGGGGCGGATCTGCGCGTGGTGCAGGAGATGCTCGGCCATGCGGATATCTCTACGACCCAAGTGTATACGCATATTAATAAAGAGCGTTTAAAATTAATTCATAAACAATTTCATCCGCGCCCTTAGGGCGGTTATGAGGCTTTTAGTCGAGTCAAGCGGGGTGCAGGATCCGAATTTTAGTCTGAATACATAGATATAATGACAAAACTAAGGAGGCAGTGATGTGGTATCTGATAGGTGTTGTTGCGATCTTCCTGGCAGGCTTCTTCGTATACGCGAGCATAAGAAAGAGCGAGCTATTAAAAAGAGAGGCCAAGAAGCCGGATAAGCCTTTGTTTCGTTCGGAAGAAGATCTGAATTCATACGACAAACCGATGAATGACGATCATTCTCACGTCGATTTTGATGACGCCGAATAGTTATTTGTTCAGCGCGCATAGCTGCATGGTGACTAAAGAGATGAGCCAAGTTGAACCTTACCGATAAAATGACCGGGGCATTGCCCGAAGAGGTCATCTCGTTAATAAGAAGGATAGGAGCTCTCGCGCGCTCGCTCGGGTTTAAAGCTTATGCGGTCGGAGGCTTTGTAAGAGATCTGATCTTAGGCGTCAAGAACCCAGATTTAGATGTAGCGGTGGAAGGCGACGCGATAAAAGTGGGACGCCTTCTTGCGAGAGAGCTTAAGGCGTCCATAGTAGTTTATGAAAGATTTGGCACCTGCTCTATAATGACAAAAGAGAAGTTAAAGATAGATCTGGCTACGACGCGTAGAGAGAGTTATCTGAAGCCTGCCGCGCTGCCGGGAGTCCAATTCAGCTCTTTGAAAGAAGATCTCTCGAGGCGTGATTTCACTATAAACGCCATGGCTGTAAGCATAGATAAACCGACTTTCGGCAAGCTGATAGACTTTTTTGACGGAATGTCGGATCTCGGACAACTCAGGATAAGAGCGCTTCATGAAGGAGCTTTTATCGATGACCCGACGAGGATATTGCGGGCGGTACGTTTTGAATCAAGGTTTGGTTTCAGGATGGACCGTAACACGGAAGATCTGATAAAGAGAGCAGTCATCCGGTCGATCTTTGATATGGTTAGCCGTCAGAGGATGCGCGACCAGTTTATACTCCTGCTGAGGGAAAGAGAGCCGGTAAGAGCGTTAAGCAGGATGGCCGGGTTCGATGGCCTTAAATCTATACATCCCGGTATAAGGTTTGACAAAAAAATAATAAGATTATGCGAAGCGGTGAGTGAGATTTGTGCCGCATATGAGCCTTCGCTATGTCATAAAAAAACCCCCGACAAATGGCTTGTCTATCTCATGGCGTTATTTGAACACTTGACTTATAGCCAGGTTTCGGCTATATGTAGAGAGTTCGTATTTAAAAGAAGCGATAGCTCCCGGTTGCTTTTATATAAGAAAAAAGCCGGCCTGATCACGGCATCATTGAGCTTGCGTAAAGACCTGGCTCCGAGCATGATATATAGATTACTGAAGCCTTTATCTGTTGAGGCGATACTCGCTATTATGGCAAGGGTGACCGCTGCGGGTCCGGAAGCTAAGGCCGGACTTGTCAGGGCGAGAATAGAAGCTTTTGTACAAAATTACAGCCATACCAAATTATCTATTAAAGGGGATGACCTTAAGGCTATGGGTCTTAAGGGCGGCCCGAAATATAAATTGATATTGGATAAGTTGCTTTACAGCAAAATCGACGGTAAATTGGATGAGAAGTCGGACGAATTGAATTACGCTCGCGCTTTGATCGATAAGATCGGTTAACGAGATACGGAGATGACATGAGTTCGCAGAGGCCGGGTAGAGTGCAAGAGGCCATAAGGCAGGAAGTCAGCAAGATATTAGTGGAAGAGATCCGGGATCCCAGAATGGGTTTTTTAACCATAACAGGAGTTGAGCTGACGAAAGACCTCAGATACGCGCGCATATATTTCAGTGTGCTGGGTGATGAGAAAGAGAAGAAGCTGGCCCTGAGGGGACTGAATAGCGCGAAAGGATATATCAAGGGACTGCTTGGAGACAGGATAGACCTGAGATATATGCCCGAAATAGAGTTTAAGTTCGATGAAACGCTCGACAGGACGCGGCAGATATACGATCTTTTCGAAAAGATAAAGAAGGAGAGAAGAGATGATGCAGGAAGTGATAGCGGCGATAAGAAGCCATAAGAAATTTCTGATCGCCGCTCACGTAAACCCGGAAGGAGATTCTCTTTGCAGCCAGCTTGCGATGGCCGAGCTCATTAGATCTATAGGCAAAGAGGCCGTTATAATTAATAACGATCCCGCGCCGGCGCATTACGAATTCTTGCCGGGCATCGGGAGGCTCTCTACGGACCTGAGCAAGAAAGTCGATTTTGACGCTGCCCTGATACTCGATTGCCCTACAATGAAACGCGTAGGCGGCGTGGCTGATCTTATCGGCAAAGAAAAGTTCGTGATCAATATAGACCACCACATCTCCAGCGAGAGGTTCGGAGACGCGAACTGGGTCGATTCGAACGCAAGCTCCACCGGAGAGATGGTTTATAAATTGTTTAAGGCCATGAACGCGCCCATCACAAAGGAGATAGCCCTATCTCTGTACATAGCAATATTGACGGATACCGGCTCCTTTAATTATGACAATACTTCCGCGATAACGCATGAGATAGTCGGCGACCTATTGGGGTACGGGCTGGAACCCGGTTCTGTTTCCGAAAGCGTATATGAACGCAGGACTCTTATAGATATAAAACTATTAGGCCTTGTGCTGTCAACTTTGAAGGTGAATAGCACGGGAGAGGTGGCATATCTTGCGATAACCAGGAAGATGATATCCGATACGGGGGCAGATATCGCCAAGAGCGAAGGTTTCGTTAACTATGCGCGTTCGATCGACGGTGTGAAAGTCGCGGTACTCTTCAAAGAGGACGCCAAATATCCGAATAGAATAAATGTAAGTTTTCGCTCCAAATCGGGAGCTGATGTCAATAAGATCGCTTCGTTCTTCGGAGGCGGCGGACATGTGAAAGCTTCAGGCTGTATCCTGGAGGGCGATCTTGCGGACGTGGAAGCTAAAGTCGTTTCGAAGATCGAGGAGTCGTTAAAGCAGAAATAATATATCGGCAGTAATCTATAATTTATAGAACCGCAAAACGGAGGATATATGAATTACAGATATTTAGCGATCGCAATATTAGTGACTGTCGCATCAGGTGCGGCATACGCTGGAAGCATTTCGCGAACGTACCGGTGGCGGTTTTACACTCTACCGCCCGAGCGGTATGACTCTGGCGAATGGCGTATCGTATTTGGTTCCGGGTTATCGCAACTGCGGACCGGATGGATATCGTGGCTGTGCAGTTCGGCGGACATTGTCAACGCAGTCTTGGCTGTGTTTCCGGAAAACACTGAAGGTGTCGTCAGTAATGTACGGGTGAATCCGTTTGGCGTCAGCA
>CAZHIO010000107.1:0-4269 GCA_964532615.1 uncultured Planctomycetia bacterium | reverse complement strand
TTATAATAAGATACTCGATATCCCTACCATGAGGGAGATAAAGGAAGAGTTGAAACTGGAGGCGCTGTACGAAGGAGATAGCCTCGACAGGCCGGTTGAAAATGTGCTGATCGGAGCCATGAACGTTAAAGACGCGCTTCAATTTGTAAGCAACAACACCCTTATGATAATACCCGGCGATCGTAACGATATGATCGAGGCGGTCTGCAAAGTCCAATCCGGTAAGATAAAGAAAGGCTGCCGGTTCTCCGGTATCATAATATCCGGAGGGCTGATGCCTAAATCGGGGAGTTTAAATAATATAAGCAGATCTAAGATCCCCGCCCTCATCACGAAAGAAGATACTTATAAGATAGCCTCGCGAGTCCACTCCATAACAGTGAAGTTAAAACCTCAGGATACCGAAAAGATCAAGACCATTATAAGTATGGTCGAAAAATGCATCGATATCGATAAGGTTATTGCTAAACTTAGATGATCACCGAGCGCGCCGTCCCCGTAACTAAGTCAGACAGAAAAATCGTAGTAGGAATGTCCGGCGGAGTAGATTCATCACTGGCAGCGTCGCTATTAAAACGCGAAGGATATGACGTTGTCGGGGTGACCTTCAGAATGTGGCCGAAAGAAGAATGCGGCAGAAGTTCGGCGCGTGCCTGCTGCAGCCTCGAGGCCGTTACTCGGGCAAGGGCTGTTTCCGAGGATCTCGGAATACCGTACTACGTAGTTGATTTCAGCGCGGATTTCAAAAAACATGTCATAGATTATTTCTGCTCGGAATACCTCAAGGGCTTAACTCCAAATCCGTGCGTCATATGTAATCAAAAGATAAAGTTCGGAGCTATGACGGAGAAGGCCAGGTCACTCGGCGCTTCATACGTCGCTATGGGGCATTATGCAAAGACCGGGATCGATAAAACTACCGGGAGACGTCTTCTCAGGGAGGGAAGAGATAAGTCTAAAGATCAATCGTATTTTCTTTTCAATCTTTCGCAGGATCAATTAAAGCACGCCATATTCCCTCTGGGCGATATGACGAAACATAGCGCCAGGCTTCTGGCAAAGAAGATGAAGATAAGGACTCACGGAGCTATATCAAGTCAGGATATATGTTTTATACAGGACCAGAAATACGCGGACTACATAAAGAAGAAGACGCTCGTCGATATTGAACCGGGAGAGATCGTGGACTCATCCGGCAAGGTCCTCGGCAAACATAAGGGCATACCTTTCTACACTCTGGGTCAACGCCGCGGCCTGGGCATAGCTTATAAAGAACCTTTGTACGTGACAGCGCTCGACATTGCTAATAATCGCGTTGTAGTCGGCGTGAAAAAGGATTTGATGAAAAAAACGGTCATAGCCGATAGGTTAAACTGGATATCGATCGACAATATCAGCGGGGCCATAAGAGCTACGGCAAGAATAAGATATAACCATAAGAAAGCAAAAGCGGTGATCTCCCCGTATGGCCCTGATGCGGTAGAGATTGTTTTTGACGAAGCCCAATCCGCGCCGACTCCCGGCCAGGCGGTAGTATTTTACGATAAGGATATCGTTATCGGCGGCGGATGGATCAGGGAGTCTTCATAGTCTGGTCAACAATAATAATGAGACAGGTGATGAGCAAGATCGATAAATTGAAAAATATATTGAAAGGCATGAAGAGCGTAGTTATAGCGTACTCGGGAGGGCTTGACAGCGCATTTCTGCTTAAAGCGGCCATAGATTCTTTAGGTAAAGGGAGCGTCCTTGCAGTTACCGCGCGATCCGAGACGTATCCGTTATCGGAATATGAAGAAGCGGTAAGCATCGCGAAGAAGATGGGCTCAGAGCATATTACCATTCAGACTAAAGAGCTGAATATTAAACATTTCAAATCGAATCCGGTGGACAGGTGTTACTATTGCAAGAAAGAGTTGTTCGGGAAGCTTGATATTATAAGGCGCCGTCGCGGTATTAAGCATCTGCTGGACGGGGCCAACAGCGACGATCTCAAAGATGTGCGATATGGAAGGATAGCAGCTAAGGAGCTTGGCGTCAGGAGCCCGCTCTTAGAATCCGGAATGACGAAAGCCGACATCAGGAAGTATTCGAAGGCGTTATCTCTACCTACCTGGGACAAGCCTTCATTTGCGTGCCTTGCGTCACGCTTTCCGTTCAACGTTAAGATAACCGCTAAAGACCTTAAAAGAATAGATATGGCTGAAAGCTATTTAAAGAGACTTGGGTTTAAGCAGGTAAGGGTGCGTTTGCACGGCGAAATAGCCAGGATTGAATTATTGGCGGCTGATCAGGATAAAGCGTTAAAGTATAGGGACGCTATAACTCATAGTCTTAAAGGGCTTGGTTTTACGTATATAGCGCTTGATCTTGCAGGCTACAGGACAGGCAGTATGCATGAATCCGCATCAGGCCGACGTATCAAACATTGACATAACGAACGGGAAGCGGACCGCTCATCTCCACAGAAAAACCTACATACTTATCTCTTATATTTTTAGCTACTTCTCCCTCGAACTCCACTCTTTTTTTGGTTTTGAATGTTAATGACTCCCGTGTTTTATATGGTAGAGTCCCGGAAGAATGCCACTTAGTTATTCTATAAACTTCGCAAACGATCCCACGGTATACCGCCATAGCGTATTCCGCTTTCTCGTGCCGCTTATCTAAGCGCCATATGCCGCGGGTTGCCTCATATAATTCTATCGGCGACATATCGCTTCGGTATCGTTGGTTGATCTTAAGCAGAATGGCCTTGTGCTCAACAACTATTTTTTTGGCTGTTAACATGGCGGACAACTCCTGAGACGTCACCCGCCCGGCGCATTTTTTGTTATGAATTGCCGCATTGCGAGTCATGTCGATGCTTCCTATAAGCGCAGTCGCTGCCATGGCGACTTGAGCAGCCTCAGCATGCGAAATACCATATCTAAGCAGTTCGACGCGGGGTTCCTTTCTAATTTTTCGTATATCTTTTATCAGTAACTTAATGTTAGCCGGTATGGTGCGAAGATTGCCCAGGAGTCGATTCCGAGTACCTTTACCTGCATAGAAAGGCCTATTATTACGCGGATCCACATAGATATAAACGTAAGATTTTTTCATAAGGTAATCTCTGTAATTCTATCATTAAAGAAGTTTTCCAAAAGCAAAAACAGTCTACATTAGCGCTTCAGGTTAGTCAATAGTTAAAGGGCCATTTATAATTTGATAACATGGCCTTTGCTGTGATATAATACGCCGATTTATTGTAGATTTATGGGTTTTCATAGATGTTATTCGTGGCGGGGTAGCTCAGTCTGGCAGAGCAGTCGGCTCATACCCGGCGTGTCACAGGTTCAAATCCTGTCCCCGCTACCATATTAAAAATCAGGAGAGAGACAGGTTCTCCCGCCGTCGCTAAAGCTTTGGCGGGGTCCCGCCACGAGTGGCGTATTGTCGGGTTTAGGCGGGAAAATCCTGTCCCCGCTACCATATTAAGTCAGCCGGACCGTATATTATAAGGTGTAGCCCGCTACCATCAACCATACTATAATGCGATTTCGATCAATTTTGCTCACCCTCACCATAGTCATAACCCTACAGTCATCCTCTATTTATGCCGACCAGTACGCTAAGGATCGCTATTCGGAAGATGTTGTTGAGGAAGACGGTAAGCCTATAAAGATCAGGGTCGATACGGATACGGGAGCAGTCGTTAGCTACTGGGATGACGGCTCTCACGATTGGGCGGAGGCTTCTCTTTGTCATGCAGATCTCCGTAAAGCATATGAGGAGAAGTTGGAATTTCGGGAGTCGCAGAAAGAGCTCGATGCTATGAAAGACGAGACGTGGGATGATCGTTACAGGGAATAAGCGCATATGAGCATAAAAGTCTTTAAGGTCACCGCCGCGGTTATAGAGAAAGACGGGAAGATATTGATCGCTAAGAGGCGTATCGGTGACTTACATGGGGGCAGGTGGGAGTTTCCGGGAGGCAAGGTGGAATTTGGCGAGACTCCGGAAGAATGCCTGAAGAGGGAGCTGAAAGAAGAGTTGGATATCGAAGTCGATATCGGCAAGTTTATATGCTCGAGCCCCTTCACGTATATGCTGGTTCCCATGGAACTGCTGGTATATAAAGCCAGCTACTTATCCGGGAGCATTAAAGCGCTGGATCACGATGAGCTAAAATGGGTAACTCCGCAAGAGCTGAATAGCTACGATTTCGTGAAGGCTGATGTGAATGTAGTAAAGAGGCTTATGGAAGATATCAACAATGTCTGAAAA
>CAZHIO010000106.1:0-4351 GCA_964532615.1 uncultured Planctomycetia bacterium | reverse complement strand
AACCCGATAAGAAGGACCGTGCTTCTGGCATTCACAACATAAAACTCGGCCGGGTCTATGAGCACCACGTCGTCCTCTTCGGTAAAATCTTCGCCGGCCTCAAGACTCGTATCGATCTTACGATACCATCTCTTCCCTTCCGACAATAACGGCAGCATCACGTTCTGGGGATTGTGATCGGCGTTGAATATCGCGAAAAATGCCGTATGACCTTCGCCTGATATATAAAGCGAAAGGCTCCTCTCTTCAGGATTATCCCAGTCGGGGGAATTAAGGTTCTTGCCCATCCACTCGTAACGCGGAGCGTGATCGGCGATGAGGTGACCGTCACCGGAATACTGCATAGACCGCAGCTCCTTATATCTCTTCACCAGGGCTATAAGCTGCCTGCAAAATTTCAAATAATCTTCGTTCTTCTTCGCCAGACGCCAGTTGAACCAGCTGAGGTCGTTATCCTGGCAGTACGCGTTATTGTTTCCGCGCTGGGTCCTAAGAAATTCGTCGCCTCCCAGTAAGAACGGGGTCCCGGCTGAGAGAAAGAGAGAGCACATGTAATTCCTGGCGAGCCTGTTCCTGAGACCCAATACCTCGGGATCATCGGTATCGCCTTCTATACCGCAATTCCATGAATTATTCTCATCACGGCCGTCCTTATTATTCTCCTGGTTTAATTTGTTGTGCTTTCGGTCATAAGATACGAGATCGTAAAGAGTGAATCCGTCATGGCACGTTATAAAATTAATGCTGTTATGAGCTTTTCTTCCGTCTTTACCGTAAAGGTCCGGCGATCCGGATAGCCTGTATTTAAGGTCGCGTATCTGGCCCGGGTCGCCTTTGCCGAATTTCCTTACCGTATCTCTGAACCTGTCGTTAAGCTCGGACCAGTCTACCGGGAAGTTGCCTGCCTGATAAGTCTCGATATCCCATGGCTCGGCTATAAGCTTTATCCTGTTCAGCACCGGATCCTGGGATATGACGTTGAAGAAAGCCGAGCGGCTATTGAACTCGCCTCCCTGGCGTCCAAGCACCGATGCGAGATCGAACCTGAATCCGTCGACATGCATCACTTCGACCCAATATCGAAGAGAATCGAGGATGAACCTGATGACGTGAGCATCCGAAGCGTTAATACAGTTTCCGCATCCCGAATAGTTATCATAGAACCTGCCGGGCTCCTGCTCGGGCCCTTTAAGACTGTAATACGTGGGATTGTCTATACCCTTAAAAGAGAGTGTAGGCCCTAATTCATTGCCCTCCCCTGTATGATTATAAACAACGTCCATTATCACCTCAATGCCGGCCTTATGCAACTCCCGCACCAGCGTCTTGAACTCTTTCACCTGCGAACCCTTAGATGGTCCGGAGGAATAAGAAGATTCCGGAGCAAAAAATCCTATCGTACTATAGCCCCAGTAATTCTTAAGCCCTTTTTGTAAGATAAAATCTTCATTATAAAATTCCTGAACGGGCAATAATTCTACCGCCGTTATGCCTAATTTTTTAAGATACGGTATCTTTTCTATGAATCCCAGATATGTTCCGGGCCTGGAGACGCGTGAAGACTTATGAGCGGTAAACCCTTTGAGATGGACTTCGTAAATGATGGATTTCTCAAGCGGCGTATCAGGCGGAGCGTCCGCCTGCCAGTCAAATTTGTCGTCCACTACGATCGATTTGGGCACGATACGAGTGTTATCTCTGGTGTCGAATGAACGGTCTCTCTTCTTTGACGGTATTTTATAGGCCAGCAGAAGATTGTTCTTATCTACGGCCTTACACGCCAGCGCTTTAGCGTAAGGGTCTATTAGAAGTTTATGGTGATTAAACCTTAGCCCGTTCGCCGGATCATAATCCCCCTTTATCTTATATCCATAATACTGGCCGGCTTTGACACCGTAAACGAAAGTATGCCAGACATATCTTGATACATTTTTTAGTCTGATCATATCGGTGGGCTTGCCGTGAGGCAGATCAAACAATATCAGGTATACTTCTTTGGCATACTTGGAATATATGGCAAAATTCACCCCGTCTTCGTAAAGAGTGGCTCCTAAGGGGTAATATCTTCCATCACCCAGTTTCTTCTTAGTCCGATGTCTCAATATCTGTTTCGTCATTATCGCCTTTTAGTCCGGTACAATAGGTCTGAAGTCGATATATCTATTCTGAAGTCGGGATAGGCTTTTCTGACAAAAAAGCAAGGCGAAAGAGCAACTCTTCCACCTTGCTTTAAAAATCAGAGCCGCGGTCAATGCAATTGTGTGTTATTTGCAACAATCGGCCTTTACGATTTTTTCCGCCTTCACCCAGTTGTCAAGGTCACGTCCGGGCTTACATCCGCTCTTAACATACAGATCATACGCTTTTTTGGCGATAAGGCCTGTCAAATCTTTTTGAGAGCACGAGGTAGTCGAAGTGCTTGTCTTGGAAGCTATTCTTGCCATGTTTATCCCTCCTTTCCCTGTATTTATACTTTAATGATAGTGCAATCCGTAAAAAAAAGCAATAAAAAACTGCTATCGGCTATCCCGCCTCATTATGAGTTCTTATTTGCACTACTCGCTTACACTAAACCTATTTTTTTGAAAAAAGAGCTATATTTTTGGTCCATCTCTAAGAGATGGCTATGAATCCAATCGATTAAGAAAGTAACCATCTCCAAAGTCAGGGTAATCTTTCCTTTATCAAATTCTGTTTTCCATTTTGCTACTTTTGAGATGCACTTATCATGTTCGCCCTTATGTTCCAGATAATCAGGATAGGAGTATCTGACCATAAGATCTTCTTCGGTAGCAAAATGGATTGTTGTGTATTCTACCAGATTATCGAAAATCTTATTCAATACGGCCTTATTACTAACCGCCTCATGCAGCATATTTATGGTATCTATCAACTTCTTATGCTGGTTGTCTATATTTTTAATGCCTACACTATACTCCGGTTTCCAGATAAATATGATCATCTCTTCCTCCTCAGGTTATTACTAAGCCCCGGCCGCTTCCAGAAAATCTCTTCGTTCCAGCCGAATAGATATATATAGAAAATATACAAAGCCAAGACCGCTATGCATAAATAAGCGAAAATATCGCCGTAGGCTGTATAGAGAGTCCTCGTATTGGTGAGCACGATGTTATCGACATTAAAGCCATCGACGAATATGCTCTTGCCCCCGGACTCCACCATACCGGATACCACTCCCCGCTGATCTATAAAACATGAGACGCCTGTGTTGGCGGCCCTGATGACATTTACCCTGTTTTCTACCGCCCTGAAGACGGAGCTCTGCACGTGCTGATAAGGCGCGCATGAGTTCCCGAACCAGGCGTCGTTCGTCATATTTATGAGGAAGACTGCCCCATTCTTAACGAACTTTCTGGCAAGATCCGGGAATATGTCCTCAAAGCATATCAGAGTAGAGAATTTGACTTTCTTTGCGAGCCTCAGGTTATGGTCGGCGGTTTTACGGCTCCTTTCGATAAAAAATTTGAAGACCGTATAGTCTTTACCGGATGAGAAGTCTCCTATAGTGGCTTTGGTGAATTTTTCCACAAAAGAGAATAACCCTCTGGCCGGAATGAATTCGCCGAAAGGAACGAGATGTATCTTATCGTAGTTTGCCAGCAGCCTGCCTTCATCATCAAATAAGGTCGCGCTGTTATAGTATGCGTCTTCATTATCCGCTCCCTGCCTCGGCTGGCCGACTAATAGCGCGGAATGCGCCGCCTTTGCCAATCCGGAAACTTCGTCCAGTAATTCTCTGTCCGTCTCCATAAATCCGGGGACCGATGCCTCCGGCCACACTATAAGATCGGGAGAGAGCGCCGCGGCGGCTTTAGTCAGCACGGCATATCTGTCCATTATCGCTTTACGAAACGCCTGATCCCATTTAGCGGCCTGCGGTATGTTACCCTGGATAACGGCGACTTTAATATCTTCTCCGGTGAATATATTATTCAGCCTGATCGTGCCATAGCCCAGCGAGACAAATATCAAAAAAATAGTTGCGGCAAGATAGAATGATGAATAATTTTTATTGCGTATATCTTTCAGCGTAAAAAATACGGCCGTATTTACCAATACTATGAGAAAACTGACTCCGTATGCGCCCGTAATATCGGCTATCTGTATTATCCTTAGATTATAACTTTGTGAATGAGCCAACAGATTCCATCCGAAACCGCCGAAAAGATGAGATCTGACATATTCAAGCGCGACCCAGGCTGCGGGAATCGTAAATAGCGATACATAAGACGGGCGGCTCACCGGTAATGACGCGATAAGAGCGAATGCGCCGAAGTATAAAGCCAGATATAACACAACTGTTATCATGCCGGGAAGTGTTACATGAATA
>CAZHIO010000105.1:0-4357 GCA_964532615.1 uncultured Planctomycetia bacterium | reverse complement strand
CATCTATCGAACGGATTGAACGCACTCAATGGCTCTGTATTGTTAGCCGTGATGGCGTTGCCTACTATAATAAGCCTCACGGAAGATGCTTTAAACAGCGTGCCAAAATCATTCTCAGAAGCCTCGCTTGCCTTGGGCGCTACGCACTGGCAGACGCTTATGAAAGTAAAGATACCGGCCGCCGCCTCCGGCATAATAGCGGCAAGCATGCTTGGTATGGGCAGGGCCGTAGGCGAGACGATGACGGTCTTAATGGCGACGGGTTGTGCTATAGCCATGCCTACAAGTTTCTTGCAATCGGTCCAGACCATGACGGCGACAATAGCTATTGAGCTGGGAGAGGTGCCATATAATACGACCCATTATTACGCCCTATTTGGCATAGGACTGGTATTGTTTATCATCACTTTTATCATAAACATGGTCTCCGATATTATTTTGCATAAGTACCAGAGAGTTATAAAGTGATCCTTCTATGAAGATAAAACAGTTTGAACAGATGATGGGCTTCAATGCCCTAAGACTGTGCGTAGGCATTGTGATCCTCGCTCTGATAGTTATCCTGTACGATATTATAAGCAAAGGAGCGGGAATAATAAGCTGGAAGTTTTTGACAGCTATGCCTAAGAACGGCATGACCGAAGGCGGGATACTGCCGGCTATAGTGGGAACATTTCTGGTAACCGCTATAACAGCCTTATTATCTATTCCTATGGGTATGGGTTGCGCCATATATTTAAATGAGTATGCCAAAGACAATATGATTACGCGGCTTATCCGAATGTCTATTAGAAATCTTTCCGGAGTGCCTTCCATAGTTTACGGGCTGTTCGGTGTGATATTGTTTGTCCAGATGATGAATATAGGAACATGCATATTATCTGCCGGGTTGACACTCGGTCTTATGACCCTTCCGTGGACTATAACTGCCAGCGAAGAGGCGTTAAAGAATGTGCCGAATTCATACAGGGAAGGATCGCTTGCCCTGGGCGCTACTAAATGGCAGGCGATCAAGACCAATGTACTGCCTTATGCGATACCCGGCATGCTGACCGGCACAATATTAGGTTTATCGCGAGCTGCGGGAGAGACGGCACCCATTCTATTTACGGGAGCGGCATTTTCTCTCCCGTTCTTACCGAAATCCTTATTTGATCAATTCATGGCGCTGCCGTATCATCTCTACATAATGTCTACCCAGCATCACGCGATAACCAAAGTAAGGCCTATCGCATACGGTACGGCACTTGTGCTCATAGCGCTTGTCTTCGCGATGAATTTGGGCGCTGTGATCGTGCGTTACCGCTTAAGAAAGGTCAAGATGGAGTAAAGATATGGATAATATAAAGATAAAAGTTAAAAATTTCAATTTTTACTACGGCAAGATACAGGTATTAAAGGGCATATCGATGAAGATCGCCGAGAATAAAGTGCTCGGGATCATCGGGCCGTCGGGATGCGGTAAATCAACGTTTCTGCGAAGCATAAACCGAATGAACGATACTATCCTCAGCTCCAGGGCCGAGGGTGATATAATAATAGACAGTAAGAACATATATGACGATGATATCGATGTGGTAGAGATAAGGCGCAAGGTGGGGATGGTATTCCAGAAATCCAACCCTTTTCCGAAAACTATCTTCGAGAACGTAGCATACGGACTCAAGATAAACGGAGTTAAAGACAAATATTATATTCAGGAACGGGTGGAGAAGAGCCTGAAAGACGCGGCAATATGGGATGAGGTTAAGGACAGGCTGAATAAAAACGCTTTTGAACTGTCCGGCGGCCAGCAGCAGAGGCTATGCATCGCCAGAGCCCTTGCCGTTGAACCCGAAATACTGCTTATGGACGAGCCGGCTTCCGCGCTGGACCCGACAGCGACCTTAAAGATAGAAGAATTGATACAGGAGCTCAAGAAAAAATACACAATCGTTATCGTGACGCATAATATGCAACAGGCGGCCAGGATATCGGACTTCACGGCATTCTTTATGCTGGGGGAGCTTATAGAGTATAATATAACAAGCATAATCTTTACAAAGCCGGCCAAGAAAATAACGGAAGAGTACATTACTGGACGATTTGGATAGAATGGGGCTTACTATGATAAGAATAATACTACTGATCTTGATATGCGTATCGTTGTCATCGTGCGAAACGGTGCAAAATATTCAGAATGATGAAAAACTAAGCAATATAGGAAACTTTCAGCTTAATCCGGTTCATCCCAACAGTTTTTGGTACAACGGCACATCATACGAATATAATGAATATGAGATAGAGATCACGTCATCGCCCTGTAAAGCGATGATTAAATGGGACAAGACGCCGATCGGCACCACGCCTTTAATTTATCATTATAGCGGAATATTAGATAAAGGCGACCGTATTGTAATCAAGGCGATCCCGGTGGATGAGACGCTGCCTGCGCAGGACGCTGTCTTAAAGATCCGCACAGAGCTCCCGAGAAAGATAAATTTCGATCTGAGTAAAAAATAATCGGTTAATGAAGTTTGAAATAAGGAGATGATCGTGGAGAGACACTTTGATGAGGAGTTAAACGACCTGAATCAGGACATATTAAAGATGGGTGTATTTGCGCAGGAAGCGATCCATAAATCTATCGAATCATTGAAGAATCGGGACAGGCATTTGGCGATAAGCGTTATCGAGAACGATAATATAATCGACAGCCTTGAGCTTATTATCGACGAAAAATGCGTTGATCTGATCGCCCGGCATCAGCCGCTCGCAATAGATCTTCGATTTATTACAGCCGGCATGAAGTTGAATTCCGAGCTCGAAAGGATCGCCGACATCGCGGTGGATATCGCTCAGCGCGTTCTGGAGATCGTGGATAAGACGCTCTTAAAGCCATTGGTCGATATTCCGAGATTGACGATTATCGCGCAAAATATAGTAAAGATGGCCGTAGATTCGTTCATCAATCGCGATGTTGAGCTGGCCAAGAAAGCCATATTAGCGGACGAGGAAGCCGACACACTGCGTAATGTAATATCAAAAGAATTGATAGAAGATTACATGGCTAAAGACGCTTCTACGGCTCCGCGCGCCGTCCAGCTTCTACTGATAGCGCGCTTCCTCGAGCGCATATGCGATCACGCCACCAACATTGCCGAAGATGTAATATATATGGTGCAGGCAGAAGTAGTTAAGCACCACCCCGAAAAGCTGCTGGGCGACAAGGCATAGGCCTGTAGCCCCTTACAGTTGCTTTTAACCGATCTTGTGATACACTTCTATTAGATCGATCAGGTCCCTGCGATGTGCGCGATTCGATCGAATAATCTTGAACCTTTAGCACTAAACTAGGGAGCCTAACTGAGCGTACGCCTCGGCGTATGAGCGAGGGCACCCACCTGTTATACACAGGATCAAGATCATTCAAATCTCAACGGCATCGCGGGGATCTTTTTGTGTAAATTAATGATTGACACCGCCGCAACAAGGGTTGTATACTTAAGACGGTAGATTTTGACAGACACCTTTTAAAATCGGTCCTTGAGAGGCCGAAAAAGGAGAATATGAGTATAAAGGTTCCCATTTATCCGCATAAGATAAATGGGTTTTTTTGTCTATAATAGCCTTGAACGCGAGATCCTAAAAAACATATAAGAAACGTATTCAAACGAGGTGAGCATGTCGGTTAGAGAAAAAGCGAAAGTCATGGATAGAGAGGCTATAGATAAAGCTCTCGAGCGCATGGCGCACGAAATAGTAGAGCGCTTCGACGAGACAAGCGATATGGCCGTGATAGGCATAAAGAACCGCGGCGCGTATTTAGCCCAGAGGCTGGTGGAAAAAATAGAGCGCATAACAGGCAAGACCTTGCCGCTCGGGGCGCTCGATATAACTCTATACCGGGACGACCTTACTCAAATAGCGGCTCAGCCGATAGTTCACGCTACGGAGATAGAATTTGCTATAGAAGGCAAGAAGATAATACTGGTGGATGACGTCCTATTCACAGGTCGCACTATAAGGTGCGCGCTGGATGCGCTCATAGATTTTGGCAGGCCGAGCCGGATACAGCTCGCGGTCCTTCTCGATAGGGGGCATAGAGAACTCCCGATAAAGGCCGATTATGTCGGCAAGAATGTGCCTACAGCGGCAAATGAAGTAGTCGAGGTCAGGCTTAAAGAAGCCGACGGTAAAGATGAAGTCGTTCTTTGCGAGAAGCTGCCCGATGACGGGAAGGTATCATGAAGAATAGATCTATCTGGACAAAAAAAGACCTGCTGGGGCTCGAATATCTCTCGGTAGAAGAGATAGAACTGATATTATATACCGCCGGGAGCTTTAAAGAGGTGACGACCAGGCAGATAAAGAAGGT
>CAZHIO010000104.1:0-4461 GCA_964532615.1 uncultured Planctomycetia bacterium | reverse complement strand
AATAATATGGTAAAGGACGCGAAAGATTCTATCTACGTATACTCGCAAAAATACAGAGACGGCGGCAAGGTCATAGACAGGCTGGGATTCATAGCCCTCATGTCTTTAGACGAAGGTAAGAGGAAAGTACTGCCTCACGAAAATACTCTTCTTGCGCCAAAATTGGACAGGCTGGATCTTATGCGTAAAATTAAAGCCAATCTGAGCCCGATATTCGTATTGTACGAGGACTCGCCGCATAAAATATTGAAGATATTAAAGAGCGTATCGTCGAGGAAGAAGCCGTTCATCGATATCCCGTTTGAGGGGATCAGGAACCGGGCGTGGAGGCTCGATGACGGGAAGGATATAAAAAAGATACAGGATATAATGCTTAAGTCCACTACATTTATCGCCGACGGGCATCATAGGTTTGAAGTGACGCGTATGTACAATAAAGAGATCCGCGCCTCGAATGCGCCTAAACCGCTTAAAGAGTCGTCCGGTTATGTAATGGTATATTTCGTGGAATCTAAAGAAGATATGCTGACCGTCCTTCCGGCTCACAGGCTGCCTAAAGATATAGGAAGCCTGAAGAGAGAAGATATAATGAAGCGCTTAGAGAGGTGCTTCGTAATTGAAAAAGCTCCCGGCTTAGGAGCGATGATGAAGAAGATGGCGGCTCTTAGCAAAGCCCACGTATTCGGCATGTATCTCGGAACAAAACAATTCTATCTCCTGAAACTGAAGAGCATGAAATCCGTAGACAGCGCCATAAAGAATAAGCCAAAAGACTGGAAGAGGCTCGACGTCTCGATACTGCACCTGTTCATATTCCAGAATATCCTGGGAATCCGCGACGACGACGACAATATAGAGTTCGTTAAGAGCCCGCGGGAGACGGCGGGTCTGGTGGATAAGGGTGAATTTAAGATAGCGTTCTTCCTGAATCCCACAAAAGTAGCCGAGGTAAAGCGGATCGCCAGGCTGGGCGAGAAGATGCCCAGAAAAGCCACATATTTCTATCCCAAACCCGTTTCAGGCATAGTCATAAATAAGCATTAAAATATAATCCAATGTGCGGTATCTGCGGCTATATACATTTCGACAGTGCGAAGCGGCCTTCGGAGAGCATCCTGAAGTCGATGATGGATACTATCGCCTATCGCGGACCCGATGATTCCGGCGCGTTCGTTAAAGATAACGTCGCGCTCGGCCACAGGCGCCTATCTATAATAGACCTTAAGACCGGTCACCAGCCGATGTTAAACAGCGACGGCTCGGTAGTTATCGTTTACAACGGAGAAGTATACAATTTCCTGGAACTTAAAACGGTCCTGCTCGGCAGGGGGCATCTTTTTAAGACCAATTCGGATACAGAGGTAGTCCTGCACGCCTACGAAGAGTACGGCGAGGACTGCGTTAAACATTTCAACGGAATGTTCGCCCTCGCGATATGGGATTCGAAAAAGAAGACGTTATTCTTAGCAAGAGACCGCTTCGGCAAGAAGCCGCTCTATTACGCCTCTTTCGACAATCAATTCATATTCGGATCGGAATTAAAAGCTGTACTTAAGCACCCGTCCGTCACCAAGGAGATAGACCTTAATTCGTTAAGCAAATATCTCGCCTATGAGTACGTGCCGAGCCCGTATTCAATATTTAAAAAGATCAATAAACTGGAAGCGGGGTCGAGGTTATCCGTATCGGTTAACGCCGCCTCAGTAAATAAGAGCCGATACTGGGATCTGAGTTTTAATACTCAAAATAAGTTCGACCATAGAGAAGCGGCGCCTAAGCTCATCGAACTCTTTAGAGAGTCGGTGCGCAGGCGCCTGATAAGCGACGTTCCTCTCGGAGTATTCTTATCCGGCGGCATAGATTCTTCGGCGGTCGTCTGCATGATGGCCGAATTGATGTCTCCCAAAGATATAAAGACTTTTTCCATAGGTTTCAAAGAAAAGTCGTTCGACGAATCGCCCGACGCCAGACGCGTTGCGGAACATTTCGGGACCGATCACCACGAAGAGATCCTCAGCCCTAAGTCGATGCTCGACGTATTGCCCGATGTCCTGAACGTTCTCGATGAGCCTTTCGCCGACTCGTCTATAATACCGACTTATCTCGTATCGAAATTCACCCGGAGACATGTTAAGGTCGCCTTAGGCGGGGACGGAGGCGACGAGCTCTTTCTCGGGTACCCGTCGTTCATTGCGCATAAGTTAGACAGCTGTTTCGGTTTCATACCGTCTCACTTGAAGAAGCGCGCCGTGAACCTGCTATTAAGGTGCGTAAAACCGTCGAACGATTATATGAGCTCGTATTTTAAGGCAAAGCGCTTTGCGAGAGGCCTGGGTTTTCCGGAAGAGACGCGCCATCAGGCGTGGATAGGGTCTTTTACCCCCGAGGAGCAGGAGTCTCTCCTTATAGCGGGTAGATCGTTATCCCTCGGATCGGAACTGTACGGCCCGACAAAGGAGTGTTACGCCGCATCCAGAGGCCTCAGCCCTCTGGACCGTGCCATATACATCTATGTGAAGACATATATGACAGACGACATACTGACCAAAGTCGACAGGGCGAGCATGGCGAATTCTCTCGAGGTAAGAGCGCCCTTCTTAGATACCGAATTCGCGGAATACGCGACCGGGATACCTGCGTCCTATAAGATCAGGAACTTCACTACTAAGTGGATACTCAAAGAAGCCCTAAAAGGCAGATTGCCCGAACAGATCATCAGTAAGCCCAAGCAGGGATTTGCCGTTCCGGTCGCTAAATGGCTCAAAGAAGATCTGGCCGGACTTCTCAGAGACGCGTTCAATAAGACCAAGATAGAGCGTGAAGGGATATTCAATTATGCGTATATTGACGGCCTTATAAAAGATTTCTTAGCCAATAGAGAAGACACCAGAAAAGAAATTTGGGCATTATTTATGTTTGAAATGTGGTATGATAAGTGGGCTAAATAATATACAAAGGTATAATAAATGAAAGATAAGGCCTTAAAGGATATCAGGGAAGCCCTGATGAATGGCGACCGTAACGGCGTAGCCGCTCTTACGGCTCAGGCGTTCGAACAGGGAATAGCTATAAAAGATATTATCGACCTGGCTTTAGTGGGCGCGATGGAAGTTATCGGTACCAAATTTAAAGCCAATGAGATATTCATCCCCGAGGTGCTTATTTCCGCCAGGGCGATGCACGCCGGCATGGCTGTCCTCGAACCGCATTTCGTCAAACACGGCATAAAGCCGATCGGCAAGGTATTGATCGGCACCGTAAAAGGCGATCTTCACGACATAGGGAAGAATATAGTAAGCATGATGCTCAGAGGCGCGTGCTTCGAGATCGACGATCTCGGCATAGACGTAAGCCCGCAGAAGTTCATAGACGCCGCGAAAGCCAAGGATATCGATATAATCGCAATGTCGTCGCTTCTGACCACATCGATGAACGCTATGCGCGATACGATAAACGGATTAAATACAGCCGGCCTGCGCGATAAAGTGAAGATAATAGTGGGCGGCGCTCCCGTTACGCAGGAGTTTGCTAACTCTATCGGCGCCGATGGCTATGCCAGAGACGCCGCGACCGCGGTCGATAAGGCCAAAGAACTCTTAAAGAGGTAATGCAGCATGCATCTGTTTCCGCGAAAACCTAAATATACGATAGTAAAGATCGCCAAGAAGAGGGGGGATATCCCGGAAGACCTCTGGGCTAAGTGTGAAGAGTGCGGCGAGCTTATTTACAAAAAAAAACTCGACGAGAATATGAAAGTCTGCCATAAGTGCAACTATCACTTTACCCTCAGCGCGCATGAAAGAGTGAAGTCTCTTATCGATGAGGGAACCTTTAAAGAGTTTGACGCCGATATGGTGTCGCTGGATCCACTGACATTTCAGGGGCCTAAGACATATCTGGAGAAGATAAAGAAAGATCAGGAGCTTACCGGGCTCAAAGACGCCGTAATAACAGGCGAGGGCGCGCTGGGCGGTAAGGCCGTCGTTATCGGCGTCACCGATTCCAGGTTTATAATGGGCTCTATGGGCTCGGTGGTCGGCGAAAAACTTACCAGGGCGATCGAGAAGGCGACTAAAGATAAGTGCCCGCTCATAATCGTCTCCGGTTCGGGAGGCGGCGCCCGCATGTACGAAGGGATGTTCTCGCTTATGCAGATGGCGAAGACCTCCGCGGCGCTGAACCGTTTTGACCGCGCGGGCGGATTATTCATCTCCGTATTGACCAATCCTACCATGGCCGGCATAATGGCGAGCTTCGCGTCCTTAGGCGACTTTATAGTCGCTGAGCCCAAGGCATTGATAGGATTCACCGGCCCGCGCGTTATAGAACAGACGATAAGGCAGAAACTACCCGCCGGTTTCCAAAAGGCGGAATTTTTTTGAATCATGGCCTGATAGACATGATAGTCCCCAGAAAGAATATGAAGGAGACGCTTTCTAAGCTTTTATCCTATTTTTAGGT